>NZ_NCJB01000398.1:0-1895 GCF_002282275.1 Polynucleobacter sp. 39-46-10
TGAACGAGGTTATAGGTAAATGAATCGTAGTTATCAATCATGAGGAGCATCGAGTCCTCCTTGTACTAAATCAGCTGCCATTAACACTGCACGTGCCTTAGCTTCAGTTTCTTTCCACTCGGCGGTGGGGTCGGAGTCTGCCACTACACCAGCACCAGCTTGGGAGTGCAATACACCATCACGAATCACACCAGTGCGAATAGCGATGGCCACATCCATATCGCCAGAGAAAGATAGATAGCCAACTGCGCCTCCATAGACACCGCGTTTCACAATTTCCATCTCGTCAATAATTTCCATCGCCCGAATCTTTGGGGCGCCCGATAAGGTACCGGCAGGGAAGGTTGCGCGTAAAACATCCATATTGCTCATATTGTCTAGTAATTCACCTTCAACCGAGCTGACTATGTGTTGGACATGGGAATATTTTTCGATTGACATCGAGTCAGTCACTTTGACAGTGCCTGTCTTTGCAATACGACCCACATCGTTACGCGCTAGGTCAATCAACATGACATGTTCGGCAATTTCTTTTGGATCGGCGAGTAATTCTGTAGCAAGACGCTCATCTTCTTCGGGTGTTGCGCCACGAGGACGAGTGCCAGCTAGAGGGCGAATCGTCACAATCTTCTGACTCTCGCGCTGCTCTTGGCGCACCAAGATCTCTGGTGATGAGCCCACTACCTGTAAATCACCAAAGTCATAGAAGTACATATATGGTGATGGATTCAGGGAGCGAAGTGCTCGGTAGAGAGCGAGCGGTGAATCTGTGAATGGCTTGCTAATGCGCTGACCAATCACTACCTGCATGCAATCACCAGCTAAAATATATTCTTTGGTTTTGAGTACGGCATTTTCAAAATCAGCTGCCTTGAACTTACGGATCAACTCTGTTTTGGTGCTCGGCAATGAAGCAGGCATGCTTACAGGTTTGCTTAAGCAAGCAAGCAATTCTTTTAATCGAGCTTGAGCCTTTTCAAAGCTATCGGTAACACTAGGGTCCGCATAGACGATTAAATAAATACGACCTGCAACGTTATCAATCACTGCCAACTCTTCAGTCAACATTAATTGGATATCTGGCACACCCAATTCATCTGGCAACTTGTGTTTTGCTAAGCGAGATTCAATGTAGCGAACTGTGTCATAACCAAAGTAGCCTGCAAGTCCGCCACAGAAGCGTGGGAGACCAGGTTGAACCGCCACCTTGAAGCGCTTGAAATAAGCATCAACAAAGTCGAGTGGATTGTCGTGATTGGTTTCAATGACTTTGTCATTGAATAAAACTTCAGTCAGTGGTGCCGTTGGTGTGCCAACCGTTCTTAAAACAGTTTTAGCGGGCAGGCCAATGAAAGAGAAGCGACCAAAGCGCTCGCCACCTAAAACAGACTCAAGTAGGTAAGTATTCTTTTGTCCAAATGCTTGAGTGAGCTTGACGTACAGTGAGAGCGGAGTCTCTAAGTCAGCTAAAACTTCTTTGACCAATGGAATGCGATTGAAACCCTGTTTTGCTAGGGCTAAAAATTCTTCGTGCTGCATTACGATTTTCCTGACATCGCTAGTTCTGCGCGCATCGCTTTAATTACGTCAGCATAATTTTCTTTGCCAAAGATTGCGGAGCCAGCAACAAAAGTATCTGCACCAGCCTTAGCTACTTCTGCAATGTTGTCGACTTTAATGCCGCCATCTACCTCTAAGCGAATGTGTCGACCAGTCTCTTCTTGATAGCGATCTAGTCGTGCACGAACTTGAGCAATCTTATTCAGAGTACTTGGAATAAATGACTGCCCACCAAAGCCTGGATTCACAGACATTAGCAAAACGAGATCGAGTAGTTCTAGGGTGTGATCTAAGTGATGCAGTGGTGTTGCAGGATTTAACACTAGCCCTGCCTG
>NZ_NCJB01000399.1:0-1890 GCF_002282275.1 Polynucleobacter sp. 39-46-10
ACTTTTCTAGTTGCCTTTGGAACTAGCTTGTCTGCCTTTTGGATTATTGCCTTGAATTCTTGGATGCAAACTCCGCAAGGTTTCACCATGATTGATGGCAAAGCCCATGCAGCAGATTGGATAGCCATCATTTTTAATCCATCTATGCCTTATCGATTAGGGCATATGATGCTCGCATCATTCTTAACGGTCTCATTCCTTATAGCTGGCATCTCTGCCTATCGTTATTTACGTAATAGTCGATCAATTGCCAATAGCATGGTGATGAAGCTGGCACTTACAGTGGCGATGGTTTTAATCCCCGTGCAAATTATGTTGGGCGATATGCATGGCATCAATACCCTAGAGCATCAGCCCGCAAAGCTAGCGGCGATGGAGGGCATCTGGGAAAGTGGTTCCGGAGTGCCTGCAGTCATCTTCGCTGTTCCTAACCAGGTAACCCGCTCTAATGATTATGAAGTGAGCATCCCCAAATTGGCTTCACTGTATTTAACGCACAGTTGGAATGGCGAAGTAAAAGGCTTAGATGCTTTTGGAGACAAGATTCCACCAGTGGCTCCAGTATTTTTTGCGTTTCGAATCATGGTAGGCGTCGGAGTGCTCATGCTCATAGTTTCTTGGTTTGCGCGTTGGCAACTGCGGGGCACTCGCGCTTTGCCGCAGTGGACCGCTAGAGCCCTAGTTCTGATGACCTTCTCTGGATGGCTAGCTGTTTTGTCAGGTTGGTATGTGACAGAAATCGGTCGTCAACCTTATTTGGTGACTGGGGTATTGACTACGGCCCAGGCGGTAACCACATTGCCATCGAATATGGTCCTATCGACCTTGCTGATGTATATCACCGTCTATATTGGATTGCTTGTCGCTTATATATGGGCAGTGTTTTATTTGGCGCGTCAAGCGGATGAGAAGGGTGCTATTGATGTCCACCCTGTTAAGGCAGCTTCCGTTAAATCTCCACTGAGCGCTTAAAGATGAACTCCATGGATCTCACCCAAGCATCGATATGGTTGCCACTGTTTTTCTTTGTGGCTATGGGTATTGCGATGTTGTCGTATGTTGTGCTCGATGGCTACGACTTAGGTATTGGGATGTTATTGAATCGCGCATCTGATCAGGATAAGGACATGATGATTGCATCCATTGGCCCCTTTTGGGATGCTAATGAGACTTGGATTGTGTTGGGGGTTGGCTTGCTCTTAGTGGCCTTTCCATTGGCACATGGCTTGATCTTGACCGAGCTCTATTTACCAGTCGCTGTGATGTTGCTAGGCCTCATCTTGAGGGGTGTTTCTTTTGACTTCAGGGTCAAAGTCAATATTGAACAAAAGCCTTTGTGGAACTTTTTGTTTTATGTGGGCAGTCTGTTAGCGGCGATCTCCCAAGGCATCATGATTGGACGTCTGATTGTAGGTTTTGAATCAGGCATTTTGGGTTGGCTATTTTCTATCTTGGTCGCCATTTGTTTACCAGCTGGCTACATCTTGCTCGGATCAACCTGGCTTATTTTAAAAACAGAAGGCAATCTGCAAAAGCGAGCTTTTATATGGGCTAAAACCAGTCTGTGGTTAACGGCATTTGGGGTTGCGCTGGTTTCTCTGGCAACACCTTACTTTAGTCCTGAGATCATGCATAAATGGTTTGCTTGGCCGCAGATTCTTTGGCTGTCTCCAGTGCCTATTGCAACCGTAATTCTGTTTTTATTAGCCCATCGTTTTATTGATGCTGTTGAAAAGAAAACCAGCACCCGTGAATGGTTGCCATTTGCCAGTGTGGTCGCTATCTTTTGGCTGTCATTCTTTGGGATTGCCTATAGCATCTTTCCCTATGTCATTATTGGCGAGATGACTCTATGGCAAGCTGCTGCTGCTACCGAATCTTTGTGGGTAA
>NZ_NCJB01000053.1:0-13476 GCF_002282275.1 Polynucleobacter sp. 39-46-10
TGTATGATGTAGGTTGATTTTACTAAGTTAATTCACTCAGCAATACAACTTCATCAGGATTATGACCATGTTTGACCGCCAAAACACCTTAGCTAAAACTGACCCCGAATTGTGGGCAGCGATTCAGAATGAGAATAAGCGTCAGGAAGACCATATTGAGCTGATCGCCTCTGAGAACTACACCTCGCCAGCAGTAATGCAGGCACAGGGCTCTCAGTTGACCAATAAGTACGCTGAAGGTTATCCAGGTAAGCGTTATTACGGCGGTTGCGAGTTTGTCGACGTCGCTGAGCAATTGGCGATTGATCGCGTTAAGGCCTTGTTCGGTGCTGAAGCAGCTAACGTACAACCTCATTGCGGCGCCTCTGCTAACCAAGCGGTGTTCTTGGCTTTCTTGAAGCCGGGCGACACATTCATGGGTATGAGCTTGGCTGAAGGTGGCCACCTGACTCACGGTATGGCTCTCAATATGAGTGGTAAGTGGTTTAACCCAATTGCTTACGGCTTAGATAAAAATGAAGAAATTGACTACGAGCAGATGGAGCGCTTGGCTCGTGAGCACAAACCAAAATTGATTATTGCTGGCGCCTCTGCTTATTCCAGGAAGATTGATTTCGAGCGCATCGGTAAATTAGCAAAAGAAGTGGGCGCGATTTTCATGGTGGACATGGCTCACTACGCGGGCTTGGTGGCTGCAGGCGTTTATCCAAACCCAGTGCCACATGCTGACATTGTGACCTCCACAACGCACAAGAGTTTGCGTGGTCCTCGCGGCGGCATCATCTTGATGAAAGCTGAGCACGAGAAAGCAATTAACTCTGCGGTATTCCCTGGCCTACAAGGCGGTCCTTTGATGCACGTGATTGCTGGTAAGGCGGCAGCGTTTAAAGAAGCGCAAGAGTCTGGCTTTATTGATTATCAAAAGCAGGTCGTTGCTAACGCCAAAGCCTTAGCAGAGACATTAATTGCTCGCGGCCTGCGCATTGTTTCTGGCGGCACAGACTCTCACGTGATGTTGGTGGACTTGCGTGCCAAGAAAATGACCGGTAAAGAAGCTGAGCGTGTATTGGGCGAAGCGCACATTACTTGCAACAAGAATGGCATTCCAAACGATCCAGAAAAACCAATGGTAACGAGTGGTATTCGTTTGGGTTCACCAGCAATGACAACGCGTGGCTTTAAAGAAGCAGAAGCACGTCAAGTTGGTAATTTCATTGCAGACGTTTTGGACAACCCAAATGATGCTGACAATATTGCCAAGGTTCGTGCGCAAGTTGCTGAGTTGACCAAGCGTTTTCCAGTTTACGGCTAAAGAAAGCTCTCATTGCGCTGCCCTTTCTGCCACAACGACGATACCCAGGTTTTAGATACCCGGGTATCGGATGAGGGCGATACGATTCGCCGTCGTCGCCGTTGTGCAAAATGCGATAAACGATTTACTACCTATGAACGTGTAGAGCTGGTGTTGCCGGCAATCGTTAAGAAGAACGGTAGTCGTGTTGACTACAGTCATGACAAGCTGGCTAGCTCAATTAAGTTGGCCTTACGCAAGCGCCCAGTCTCTTCAGACTCGGTTGATGAGTCCATTGCACGCATTGAAGAAAAGTTACTCAGCTTAGGCGAAAAAGAAATCCCCAGTGAGCGCGTTGGTGAGTTGGTGATGCGTGAGCTCAAGCGCCTGGACAAAGTGGCTTACATTCGCTTCGCCTCAGTCTATAGAAGCTTTGCAGATATTGAATCTTTCGAGAGTGCACTCAAAGAGTTGAAGTAATTCCCCTTACAAAATAACTTCTAATCCTTTTCTCTCGATTAAGGATAAAAGCTTTAAAGATGTTCCGCTAGGCTTTTTATCTCCTGCCTCCCATTTCTGTATTGTGGATAGACTGGTATTGATTGCCAAGGCAAAAACAGCCTGACTTAAATGGGTTTTACTCCGAAGTTGCTTAATCCGCTTGGCCGTCATTGGTTTTACTTCTAGATGCCGCAAAGCCTCGAATTCTTCCATGCTTTTTTTAGTAATGACACCAGCCTTATGAAGGCCCTTTACGGTATCCGTCATCTCTTCAATAATTCGACTTTTTGTTTTATTAAGCATTATCTGTTAACTCCCTTAGTTCTCCAGCAAGGATTGCTTCTTCGATATCTTTATCCGTTAGGTGTAGCAGTCTTTTTGCTGCACCTTGCAAATGAACCAGCTCATCATCATTGATGTTATCTTTTTCATTTTTTAAGAAGCCAAAAATAAAAAACCATCTCCTAAAAATTTTTCCAGCTACCAGCGTTCTTGCCCCCGCTCTCTTACCCATACCTGGCAGGGCAATTCTTTTCTTAAATACATTTCCTCCAAGATCTGCATCAACGAGGCCTGCCTCCATTTCCGCAACTGCGAAGAGCAGATCTTCATCTTTTAAGTCAGATTTTCGCATCCACTTACTAAAAGTTTTTGTCTTGAAGGTACGTTTTTTGGTCATAAAAAACTATACCACTAAGTACGTTAGTTAAATAATACCCCTTTTCCTGACAAAGAAAAAGGGGCTGCAAAAGCAGCCCCTTGAACTGGTAAAAATGAAAGTTATTTCAATACTGCAAAAATAGAAGCAGTAATGTCATCAACACTACCGGTGCCACTGACCTTGCGATAGGCCGGAGCCTTTACTTTGTCAGCTGCGTTACTTTGCGTTGCCCAAGTTGAGTAGTACTCCACCAGTGGACGAGTCTGATCGTTGTATACCTGCAAACGCTTGCGAACAGTTTCTTCTTTATCGTCATCACGCTGAATCAAGGCTTCACCAGTAAGGTCATCTTTACCTTCCACTTTTGGTGGGTTGAAGGTGACGTGATAAGTACGACCTGAGGCAGGGTGAACACGGCGACCACTCATACGATCGATGATGGCATCAAACGGGACATCGATTTCTAAAACGTAATCGATTGGTACGCCAGCATCTTTCATGGCTTGTGCTTGGGGGATGGTCCTTGGGAAACCGTCAAACAAGTAACCCTTGCTGCAATCAGGTTGAGTTAAGCGATCTTTTACTAAGCCAATGATGATGTCGTCGGAAACAAGGCCGCCGGCATCCATGATTTTTTTAGCAGCAATGCCGAGTTCAGTTCCAGCCTTAACAGCAGCGCGCAGCATATCGCCCGTTGAGATTTGTGGAATTGCAAATTTTTCGCAAATAAACTGAGCTTGTGTGCCTTTGCCAGCACCTGGTGCACCGAGCAGAATTAACCGCATTGTTTTCCCCTTAGAAGACCCTCATTGTCCCGTATTTTTTCGGGATCCTTTGTAACCAATTCCTAGGATTATCCCCGAGAATCTCAGGGCAACCAGATTCTGGGCTAGTTGGCCAAGATGCGCCGTACCCGCTCAAGGTCTTCGGTTGTGTCAATTCCAGCTGGCGGAGCCTTGCTGGCAGTGTGGACGGCAATACGATAGCCATTCCAGAGGGCGCGGAGCTGCTCCAAGGCCTCTGCTTGCTCTGGAGGTGCTGGCTCAAGGCGGCTATAGGCCTGCAGAAAGTCAGCGCGATAGGCGTAGATACCTAAATGACGTAAATAGACCACATTGGAAGTTATGTCTAGGTCGCGTACAAACGGAATGGTGGCTCTAGAGAAGTAGAGCGCCTCATTAGAGCGGTTGAGGACTACTTTGACTACATTGGGGTTAGTAATTTCTGCAGCATCAACAATGGGTACGGCTACAGTCGAAATCGCACATGCGGCATTGTCGGCCAAAGTTTGAGCAACCTGATTGATTAATTCTGGAGGAATGAGGGGCTCATCACCTTGCACGTTCACAATCAAAGTATCTGCTGGCAGTTTTAATAGTTGAGCTACCTCTGCAATCCTATCCGTACCGGTAGGATGATCTGCACTAGTTAACAAACACTCGATACGATGTTCATCACACGCTGCTTGAATTTCTGTTGAGTCGGTTGCGACAACTACGCTGTGGGCATTGGATTGCTGCGCACGCTCAGCCACACGGATCACCATCGGCTTGCCACCAATATCGACCAGCGGCTTACGCGGCAAGCGAGTAGATCCCAGTCTTGCAGGAATCACTACCAAAAATTCGGGAGGCTTAACGCTCATGAGCTGGATTTCACCTGATTAATACTTAATTGATTTCATCAGCAGAAAGACTGCGTGCTTCATCAACAATCATGACAGGAATGTCATTACGAATGGGGTAGGCCAAGCGATCTGCTTTACAGATGAGCTCATGTTTTTCTGCATCCAAGTGCAAAGTGCTTTTGCACAAAGGGCAGACCAAAATCTCTAATAAACGCTTAT
This sequence comes from Polynucleobacter sp. 39-46-10, assembly GCF_002282275.1. Lineage (NCBI taxonomy): Bacteria > Pseudomonadati > Pseudomonadota > Betaproteobacteria > Burkholderiales > Burkholderiaceae > Polynucleobacter > Polynucleobacter sp. 39-46-10. Next base: position 4,300 of record NZ_NCJB01000053.1, read on the forward strand.
CCATGTTTGCTCTTTGCTATTTCTTATAAAGTGTATTGATTTGGATCGGGTCTTTGCAAGATCGATTGCAGCCATTCTGCCAATGTATTGGGAATCTCTAAATGCATTGGAACTACCCAAATGCGTTCATCCTGAATTGAGGTACATTTTACGGCATCCTTCTCTGTAATCAGGATGCACTCGGCATTGATATTAGAGAAAAATTCTGGGGTGTAGCTTGCGTGATCAGCCAAACTAATGCATTTACCTGCAATCCCCTGTTTTAGTAAATCATCAAAAAAGCGTTGTGGATTACCAATTGCAGCTACAGCAGTAATCTTGTTTGGAAGATAGGCGTCTGCAATGGAGGATAAGGACTGTGTATTACTTGGATGATTTAGTTGATAGGGCGTGCCCAGTTGACTACTTAGCGTGAAAGCACGTCGCCCTAAAAAATATTCATCAATGTGATTGGAAGGCGATATAGCCCCAGTTATTAAAGTGGCATCTCGCTCGCGTGATGCAGGCTCACGTAATGGGCCGGCAGGCAGCAAGAAGCCATTGCCTTCGCCTCGTTGATCACGCACTACAAATTCAATATCACGACCCCCTTCGCGAGCAGGCCAGCGTAGCAAGCTTCGATGCTGTAAGCCATCATCACTGATGATGACGTTCACCGAGGGATCCTGTTTTAGCAAAGACTCAATGCTAAGGGTTCGTTTGGGGTGAACCCAAATCGGAAACTGGTTATCTGTGCGCTTTGCAATTAATACAGGTTCATCGCCAACTTCCCCAGGATTGGAATCACTATTGACTTGGCGGGGTCGGCTTGATGCAGTAGCGCCATAACCTCTACTAATAATTCCAGGCTTCCAACCCATACGCGCGAGTCGCTCTGCCAATGCAATGACAATCGGCGTCTTGCCAGTACCGCCCACGCGGATATTGCCAACAATGATGATGGGTACTACTTGTGGTTTGCGCCTGCCTAAATTGAACTCATTGAGCAGATCTAAGACTTGGTTTACCCAACCGTACACCTTAGATAACGGCCAAAGCACCAGACTTGTTGGTCCGCGTCTTTCCCAAAACCGGGGGGCTTTATTGAAGAAAGAAGATTTTTTTGACGATGACATTAAAGGCGACTCGTTGGGCTCAATGTTTCTGGTGTGTTGAATTATTTCTTCTTGGTCTGACTGCTAAACACAATATTAGATAGGTTAGCATCACGCGCTGCCTCTAAAGCGCTCATGACTGCCTGGTGGGGAGCTTTAGCATCCGCATCGATATTGACTTGGATGGCATTGTCTTGGTTGAGTGTATTAAGGTTATTGCTCAATTGACTTCGGTTAGTTACTTTGCCATTAATAGCAAAGCGCCCATCACGACTGACTGCAATATGAATTTGCTTCACCTCCGATTGACTTGCTGAGCCATTCGCAGTAGGTAGGGTGATGGCTAATTCTTGGTAGCGGGTAAATGTGGTGGAGATCATTAGAAAGATCAGCACCACCAGCAGCACATCAATAAAGGGAATGAGATTAATTTCGGGCTCTACCGGAGCTGAACGTATCCCCAGTGAAAATTGGCCTCGATATTGAAGCTTATTTTCTAACCAACTCATTTTGTATCCGCAGAATGTGGATAGAGTTTTTTAAATAATTGACGAGTAAATTCTTCGCACTCATGCTGGCGTTGATTGGCCATAGCGCGTAGACCACGCCATGCAGCTAAAGCGGGAATGGCAATGAGCAATCCAAAGGCGGTGTTGTACAAGGCAATAGAAATGCCATGCGCTAGTTGTTGAGGGCTACCGACACCTTGACTACCAAAGATTTCAATCATGCCTACGACTGTGCCAAACAGCCCCAGCAAGGGGGCAACAGTGGCGATGGTGGCTAGGGCGCCCAAGTAGCGATCCAGCTTGAACCAGGTGGATTGGGCGCTCGCTTGCAGCTCTTCTAGTGCGCAATCAGCAGGACTACCTGCGACTTTTTCGCGAAGGATGCAGGTAAATAGAGGGGTTATTGGAGAGAGTTGGCCAATAGCGCCAATTTCTGCTTCAGAAACCGCTTTTTGCTGAGAAATGGCATTTGCCACCCCAAACACCCTTTCTAGGCTGTCTTTGGGAAATAGATGAATTTGGCGTAGATACCAGGCCCGTTCGATTGCGATGGCAAGTCCAATAATGGAGATGATGAGAAGGGGCCAGATGGGCCAACCAGCAGACAGTAAGATTGAGTACATATGCTCAGTACTTTAGCTGAATTAAAAACTGAGTTTCTGAAAGCGAGCCTGTGGATAACTCTGTGCAAAACTTTTTATAGAACGCTTTGTAAGTCCTTGATTGATGGTGAAGCCCATTCATTTTGACTTCATTGTCTCAACATGGAGTGTAATAATTTGTGTTATAAATCAATTAGATAGGGGCTATCTTTTGGTTTTATGAGACGTATTGGGTCAGTAATTACTTACTTAAAGGGCTTAGACCTAGAGCAAATAGGCTTCTGTGGATATTTATTGACCGCCAGGCCTGATGCTTGTGTAGAAAAAGAGAAAAAATGTCGGAAATATCAAGAGAAATCCTCAGTGTTGGCGATCTAAACCGTGCCATTGCAAGCTCCTTGGAGGAGCGCTTCGATACCGTTTGGGTCAGCGGGGAGATTTCCAATTTCAAGGCTTATGACAGCGGGCACTGGTACTTCTCTTTGAAGGATGAGGAAGGCCAGATCCGTTGCGTCATGTTCCGAGGTCGTAATGGCCAGGTTGGCTTTATGCCGCAATCGGGAGATTTGGTAGAGGTCGCCGCCAATCTCGGGTTTTACGTACCGCGTGGCGATATTCAGCTGACGGTGCAAAGTATGCGTCGAGCTGGTGTGGGTGGTCTTTATGAGGCCTTCCTCAAACTGAAAGCCAAACTAGCAAAAGAGGGTCTTTTTGATTCGGACCGCAAGCGTGAGATCCCTAGTCATCCTAGGGCGATTGGCATCATCACATCACCTCAAGCGGCTGCCTTAAAAGATGTACTCAGTACCTTAGCTAGAAGAGCGCCACATATTCCGATTGTGATTTACCCAACGCTAGTGCAGGGACCTGAAGCTCCAACTGGAATTATTTCTGCCCTTAAAGCAGCTGAAAAAGAAAATGCGGTCGATGTCATTTTGCTGGTTCGGGGTGGGGGAAGTATTGAGGATCTTTGGGCGTTCAATGATGAGCAGTTGGCATACGCTATCTCGCAATCACCAATCCCCATTGTGAGTGGCGTTGGTCATGAAACCGATGTGACGATTGCCGACTTTGTTGCCGACTTGCGTGCACCTACGCCTACTGGAGCAGCAGAGTTGGCTGCACCACGTCGCGATCAAATGCTGCAAGAGTTAGATGCCATCATGCAAGCGCTTTTACAAAGAGTGAATCAACGCGTTGAACGCGAAGCGCAAACCTTGGATCAACTAGCACTCAGATTGAGTCATGCCTTGCCCAATCCTGATCGCATGCGCGAGCAAATGAATAGCTGGCAACAACGACTCAATCAGGCTTGGCTTGTCAGAATGGAAGCTTGGAAGCGCAATCAAGGTCACTACCAATCCCAACTAGAGATGCTTAACCCACAAAGAACGCTAGAGCGTGGCTATGCAGTTATTTTGAGCAAGGAAGCACAGGGGATGCATGCTGTGCGCAAGCCCAGTGAGCTCAATACCAAAGAGGCCTTCCAGGTGCGCTTGGCAGAAGGTCAGGTAGAGGTGGAGTTTTCTAAGCTTAAGATTGATCAATCTGCTTAATAAGCACGCTCAAAAAATACCCCAGCCGGAATCTTGAAGCGCTTTGCCAAAGAATTAATTTGTCGCACATTGAGTTGACGCGTTCCAGAAAGAATTTGTGAAACAACACTTTGATTTCCTACCTCAGGTAAATCAGATTGTTTAAGTTGATGTTGTTTCATTAAAAATGACAGCAGTGCTTGAGGTTTTGCATCCGGAACATCGTAATACTCTAAGTCATAAGCTCGTATTAATTCACTGGCAATCTCAAGTAGGTCTAATAGAGGATGCTTCTTAGAGGCGCCAATCACATCGGTCAACATGTCCGCAAGCCCAACCATTTTTTGATATTGTTTTTCAGAGTGAATGGGGCTGAGATCAACAGTTTTCGATAACGCTTCCCAAGCTTTTTGTAAGTCATTTAAGTTCATTTTTTCCACCCATCTTTGTCATAGTCTTTGTGGGTCAACACAGCCTTGATGTAGCAGAGCTGCCTTTCAAACTGTAGGAATGCCACTAGACGGTACTTATTGCCGCATATATTGAATACATATAAGTCTCTAACCTGATCAACCGAGTTAAAAACCGTTTTTACCTCTGAGAAGTTCTTAAAAAAGCCAAATTCCATGAGTTTTCGCCACGCCTGAAGGGGTTCACTTGAATCACGATGTTTAGTGGAAAACTCTACTAGGCGACGATTGGTGATAACTCTCATATAAGTATGATATTGCAAATTGCAATAAATTGCTATTAGCATAAAGGCCCAAAATAATTAGGATTATTTTCAAATGAAATTGTTTGGCTATATTTCATTTGATGTTTTGATACTTTTTCTGTACAAACAAGCCATGACCAAATTGAGAACTTTTTACTTGCTAGTGGCTGCGATCCTCAGCATTGTTGTGCTTAGCTCCTGTTCTGATAGCTCCACCCCCAATACTGTCGTTGTCAATGGCACAGTAAGCTCGGGCGGAAGTGCGCCTGCGGTCGCGATAGCGGGTGCAACAGTATCGATATACCAGGCACAAACGGGCGCGCCTAAATTGTTAGTGCAGGCTACGACAGATGGCTCTGGAAACTTTACAGCTAAGGTGCCGGTCAGCACCACCAATACCAGCAGCAATCCAGCTTTGTACTACGCCGTGGCAACTATGTCATCCAACATTCAGTTGATAGCAAGTTTGGGGAGCGGACCTTTGAGTGCCGTCAAGATTAATGACTTAACGACAGTAGCTACAGCTTATGCGTTCGCCCAATTTTTACAAAGTGATTTGTCGATAACAGGTTCTGCAATCCCATTAAGCATTGCTGCGGGTATGGCTGAGAATCTGGTGGCTGCAGAGTCTGGGTCTGCTTCGGTGGTGATTCAAACATCACCTAATGCTTATGAGACTAATACTTGGAGTGCGCTTGGCTCACTCGCAAATAAATTGGGTGCTTGTACTCAAGGTTTGAATAATGCCTGCACCGCTTTGTTTGCTGCAACGCCCGCATCCAACGCGGCAATCCCAAGCAATACCTTGCAAGCAGTCTTCAATATTGCACGCAATCCTGCTAATAATGTCAGTGCTATTTTTAATTTGGTGAATGCCACCAATGCTTATTCCCCGGCGTTGACCTTAGATCAGGGCCCGAGTTCAAGTGTTGCACGTGAAAAGCTGGATGCTTGGACGATGGCTGTGAAGGTCAATAACAGCGGTAATTCCAATTGTCCTTTTGGCGGTCCTGCCAATGTGGCATTTGATGCCAATGGTTACGCTTGGATTAATAACAATGTCATTCAGGGTACGCCTAACTCGTCCAATTGCTTGATGGTGCTGCAACCAAACGGTAAGCCCTCTACAGGCTTGGCTAATACGCCACTTTCACCCATTACGGGTGGTGGCATCTTAGGTTCGGGTTTCGGAATAGCCATTGATACCTTGGGTAATATTTGGTCGGGTAACTTTGGTTGGGGAAACAACATACCAAGCATTGGAAGCGTCACTAAACTTTCTTCTCGTGGCGTTCCTATTTCTCCATCCACGGGTTACACCAGCAGTCTTTTGCAGGTGCAAGGTATAGCGGTAGATCAATCCAATAACGTGTGGATGGCTAGTTATGGCAATAACCAAGTAGTGGTTTATCGCAACGGCGATTCTAGTAGTGTTGCCACTTATTCCAATGGTGTTTCTCAACCGTTTGGCATGGCTATCGCTCCAGACGGAACTGCCTGGGTAACTTATAGAGGTACTGGTAAGCTTGCAAAGCTGCAGATGATTAATGGCGTGATTTCAAATGTATTCACAGTCAATCTGCCTGGGTATAACAATACTGTTGCTCTGAGTAATAGCCGCCCCAAGGGTATTGCGGTCGATTCTCTAGGCAATGCATGGGTAGTTGATGGTGAGGCTTCCACTGTTTATGCAATTAACTCCAGTGGTGCAATTATTGGCACTTATACAGGTCAGGCTATTAATGGGCCATGGGGTGTCTCGATTGATGCCAAGGGCAATCCTTGGATTGCTAACTTTGGCTCAGCTTCACCAAGTACTCGTTATAGCGTCGTGCAATTGTGTGGGGCAACCGGCAATTGTCCTGTTGGGCTTGCAATGGGGGATCCCATTTCTCCGAGCAGTGGCTATTCACTTCCATCGGCTGGTAGTCAGGTCTTATTAAACTCTGGCGCGCCTTTGTATGGATCTGGTGGTGCACCATCCTTCTTGCCTTTAATGCGACTGACATCAGTCAATGCTGACATGGCAGGAAATATTTGGGCTGCTAATAACTGGAAGCCAAGTGCTTACATCGATGCTATATCAAGCGACCCTAATCCCGGTGGCGACGGGATGGTAATCTTTGTCGGGCTAGCTGCGCCAACGAAGGCGCCGACATTGGGGCCAGCCCAGTCCCCATAATGAAATATTAAGCTGCTACAGTAACTTCGATATGACGTCCCAATACTTTTGCTGCAGCTTCAATTTGATCAAATCTTGAAGAGTGTTTTAAGTCAAACAATCGATCAATCTGAGGCATGTGCCAGCCAAGTCGACGGGCTAGTTCAGATTTTTTGATGCCTTGATCAAACATCGCCTGATAAACCCCCAGTTTTGCGCATTCAAGTGCAGATGGTGAGACAAATTTTTGACCCTTCTTGATTCTACTGGGCTTGGGCAACCCCTTTCGAGCGTCTACATAAAACGATAGCCCAGTTTCAAGCGCATCTACTGCGTTCAGTAGAGCTTCATCTTCATTTTTTCCAAATGTAATAGCTTCTGGCACGTCTTTAAATGTAACCAAAATATTTCGACCATCTTTACTGAGTGTTGCTGGGTACTTAAACATATCCCCTCCTTATTTCAATCCTAGTTGGCGTTTAATGACAGCTTCAAGGCCTTTGCCTAGCTCTGATGTGCCATGCATTGGTAGTGTTGATTGCCGGCCACCTAAAAACACTTTTAAATGAGATCCTTTTCCGACTTGAAAGCTTGCCCCTCGTTCTTCAAGCCATTTTTTCATCTGTTGTGTTTTTTCTAGGCGAATAAAATTCATTAAGCAATTAAATTGCTGACTAAGTTCTATTATCGAGAAGCAAATTACCCTTTAAGGAATAAAGGGTTAGGGGGATGGCCTTTAAAAAAGACTAGAAAATATTGGGTTCAATCTCTAGCTCAACGCCAAATACATCTTGTACTTTGTCTTGAATAGATTGGGCCAGAGCCAGAATATCTTTAGCTGTGCCGCCGCCATGATTGACTAGCACCAAGGCTTGGTTTTGATAAACGCCGACAGGTCCCATGGTTTTACCTTTAAACCCGCACTGATCGATTAGCCAGCCAGCAGCGAGCTTACGCATACCCGTCTGATCTGGATAAGAAACAATCTCTGGAAACTGCTTTCGTAGGTTTTCAAACTTTGCGTTTGCTACTACCGGGTTTTGGAAAAAGCTTCCCGCGTTACCAATGACTTTGGGGTCTGGCAATTTATGAGTACGGATTGCACAGACCGCTTTGAAGATATTCTGAGCGCTGACACTTTCTTTATTTTTACTATCGATAAATTGTTTTGCTAGATCGGCATAGTGAATGCGTGCTATCCAAGCTTTGGGGATTTTAAAAACGACCTTTGTCACGATATATTGTTGGGGATGTTGCTTAAAGTAGCTATCGCGATAGGCAAAGTGGCATGCGTCTTTGGGCAGAGTGACAAAGGCATGGGCCCCAGTATCGAAAGCTTCGATGTTATCGATATAGTCAGCAACTTCCACTCCATAGGCCCCAATATTTTGTATTGGTGCTGCGCCCACTGTTCCTGGAATAAGTGCGAGGTTTTCTAGGCCAGGTACATTTTGTTCCAATGTCCAGGCTACGAGTTCATGCCAATTGACCCCTGCACCTACGGCAATGAAGGTGTTGCCCTCATCAACCCGCAGGATTTCCTGTCCAGGAATATTCATTAGCAGGGTTACTCCAGGCAGGCTGCTTGGAAGGATGACGTTGCTACCTCCGCCTAGAACTCGCCAAGACAAGTTTTTCCCCTGAATATCTGCAACTAGAGCGGGGAGTTGTTCTGCGGCAGTAATTTCATAGGCTAGCTCCGCATAAACCTCAAAGCCAAAGGTATTGCGGTGTTTGAGCCCCATATTGGGAGTCAATTTTGGCGAGAGAGGCGCATTTTGTGCGGAGTTCATGCCACAATCTTATTCGCAATCGCATTTGCCTCGGCAAAGTGCCCAACAAGATTACCAAGATACGACCTAAGGAGTTGATATGCCAACATTTGACGTAGTTTGCGAGCCAGACATGATTGAGTTGAAAAACGCAGTCGAGCAATCTAATAAAGAGATTACCAACCGCTTTGATTTCAAAGGCTCTGATAGCCGTGTAGAGCAAAAAGATGAGACTCTCATCCTCTTTGGCGATGATGATTTCAAATTAGGCCAAGTTCGTGATGTCTTGATTAGTAAGATGGCTAAGCGCAACGTGGATGTGCGTTATCTCAAGGACGACAAAACAGAAACGATTGGCAGTGATAAGCGCAAGCAGACCATGAAGATCCAGAAGGGCATTACTTCAGAGCTCGCTAAAAAAGTGGTGCGCATCATCAAAGATAGTAAGGTTAAAGTACAGGCCAGCATCCAAGGTGACGCAGTGCGGGTTACTGGTGCTAAGCGTGATGACTTGCAAGAAACCATGGCTTTACTCAAGAAAGAAGTTACTGAGGCGCCATTAGGTTTCAACAATTTCCGTGATTAAGTCCAGGTTGGGCACTTGCAAACTCATCCCTCAGTTTGCAAGTGAGACGGTTGAACCTGCCTTTTAGGAAAGCTGCGAAAGCCTCTATTACTTTGATTTTTCAAAGGCCTGGGGTTGATATCAAAAACTATCATCCCTGGATGTGGCCATAAAAAGTTCCTTTTAGGAACCTATTGGTCTATAATGGGATCATCCTAAGGGGG
>NZ_NCJB01000400.1:0-1882 GCF_002282275.1 Polynucleobacter sp. 39-46-10
CCTCGCCCCCGCCGAACCAATCAGTTTTATGAGGAAGCTAGACTACCTTTGAATGAACGCGCCCTACTATCCGACTATCGCGGTAGCGGCTACGACCGTGGGCACAACGTACCGGCCGGTGACATGACACGCGAACGAGGGATGGCGCAGTCATTTTCTCTAGCAAATATGATGCCGCAGGCTAGGCAAAATAACCAAGGTATCTGGGCAAAGCGGGTTGAAGAGCCTACCAGGATGTATATCAAGCGTGCGCAAGGAGATGTCTACGTCTTTACCGGCTCAATTGGTCATGCTGGCAGCATTGGTAAAAACAAGGTCACCATTCCAAGCCATCTTTATAAACTGGTCTATGACCCCCATAAAAAATTGGCGTGGGCTTATTGGGTTGAAAATACCAATGAAGCTCAAATGCGCCCACCGATCTCTTACACCGAACTGATTCAGAAAACTGGCATCGACTTTCATTTACCTGTAGAAAGCAGCGAAAGTAAGCCTGTTCTACAAGTTAATAAAGGTGTTACTGAATCTAGACAAGTACTGGGCGGCTGGTATCCAGTCTTTTTTGATCAATACTCACCCGAAAAGGTTTCAGCAATCATCTCCAATATCAAAGCAGGAAGGGTTGCCAGCATAGAGCTTCAATATGACCGCAATCTCCAGTTCGCTCAGAGTCTGGCACAAGAGATTGAGGCGCAAACTCAAATGCAGGTCAGGCTTTCGCAAAGCAGTCCGCCTGATTCACCCAATGTCAGCTACGAACGCAATCGTGTCGTAGCGATAGTGTACTCAAAGTAAGCCTACTGTTCGCGAGTGCGAGCAGAAATTCCATGAGCCCTCTGAATCGGGGCCAACAAACCTCGCAAGCCATTGTGATCCAGGGTGTGCATTAGCTCCAGGAGCTGTCCAAGCTCGCCCTGAGGAAATCCTTCGCGAGCGAACCAGGCCAAGTAATTACCAGGCAAGTCCGCAAGCGCGCGACCAGCATGCTTGCCAAAAGGCATCTTCATTGTGACTAGCTTCACCAGGGCTTCTGAATCCATAGCCCTGATCTTACAAGCCCCAGCAAGTTCCCAGCCAAATCTCAACACCAAGCCAAACAGGGTCATTTTCTCAATTGAGAATTATTCTCATTTACTGTATATTGAGAATCATTCTCAATAACTTTTATTCACTAACCACCATCACCATGAAACTGACCATCAAAAGACTCGTAGCCTTCAGCATCCTATTAGCCACCGCCTTGCACTTCTCATTCGCCAATGCGGGCGAAGGGGCGTTTGGATGGATTTACACCCTCGATCTCCAACCAAAAGGAAAGCTCGAGTTTGAGCAACGCTTACAGCTCAATAAACAGCAAGCTGCTGGCACCTACGACGCCTGGACTGCCCGAACTGAACTTGAGTATGGCTTGACTAATGATTTGCAAATTGCTGGCTACATCAATTCTTATTACACCAGTGCAAATCAAAATTACACCAACCCCGAGGCTTGTGATGATGTTGCAAGTTGCACAGGTGGATATGGGGTGCCATCAAGCCATGATCCTGCCACCCCCTATAGAAAAAGTGGAATTGAGGGTGGCTCCTTAGAAGCCATTTATCGACTCACTAATCCAGTGACATCGCCCGTTGGAGTAGGACTGTATCTAGAACCTACCTGGGGTAGAAACAAAGATGAAATTGAAGCTCGCCTCCTCTTGCAATCGAACTTCATTGATGACCGACTGGTATTGGCAGGTAACGTTGTCGTAGCAAATGAACGCTTGAAATTTATTGAGAATGGCAATGTCCCTGAATCCATGCTCGATTTTCTTGTAGGAGCTAGTTACCGATTTGCCCCGAAATGGTCTGCCGGTGTTGAAGCGCGCTTTCATAATGATTAC
>NZ_NCJB01000401.1:0-1876 GCF_002282275.1 Polynucleobacter sp. 39-46-10
ACTGAACCCCACATTCAGCCTACGCATTTACCTCATCAGCCACCCATACTCTGTATTGTTGGCCCTACAGGCGCAGGCAAAACCCATCTCGCTATGGCTTTAGCAGAGCATGCCAGGCTCTTAGGTAAAACAGTTGAAATCATCAGCATGGATTCTGCCCTGGTTTATCGCGGACTAGATATTGGAAGCGCTAAACCAAGCAAAGCAGAACAGGCTGCGGTTCAACACCACCTGATTGATATCTTAGAGCCCACCGAATCCTATTCAGCAGCACGCTTTGCAAATGATGCTAAGCGACTATGTGAAGAAATTCGTGATCGTGGGAATATTCCCGTCGTGGTGGGTGGCACGATGTTGTATTGGCGGGCCTGGGCCTATGGCCTCTCTTCTTTGCCACCAGCAGATCCAGAAATTCGCGCCCGTCTCGATGAGCAAGGTAAATTAATTGGCTGGCCTGCGATGCATGCTGAGCTCGCCAAAGTAGACCCCATTACTGCGGCGCGCTTACAACCCAATGACTCTCAACGAGTACAACGTGCTTTAGAGGTTTATGAAATCACGAGCAAACCAATGTCGGAACTGCTGGCAGATGCGCCAAGCGAAGATGGCAGAGAAGGTTCAACTATTCCGGAGTGGATTGACCTCGTTTCGCTAGAGCCCAGCGATCGCTCACGCTTACACCAGAACCTAGAAAAAAGGTTTGATGAAATGCTCATCGGAGGATTGTTAGAAGAGGTTCAGCTACTTAGAAAAAATCCAGACCTGCATGGTGACTTACCTGCGATTCGCTCTGTTGGCTATCGACAAGTCTGGGAATTTTTATCAGGAGAAGTAGATCAAGCAGAGATGCGCTACAAAGCACTGGCAGCGACACGGCAACTTGGAAAGCGGCAATTAACTTGGTTGCGTGCAATCGCTGGAAGAAAAAAATTTGACCCATTCAACCCAAGTGAGTTGAATGCGGCCCTAGAGCACTGCAAGCAAAGCCTAAGCAAATAGGCTTTAGGCGTATTAAATAACGATGGTTTGTGGTGCACCAGCTGGACGCTCTACAACCTCACCAACCGTCCAAGCATGCAAACCCTCATCCTTGAGAGATTGAATTGCAGCATCTGCCTGATCGGCAGACACAATCACCACCATGCCAATACCGCAGTTAAATACACGCACCATTTCTGCATCAGCCACACCACCCTTCATCTGCAACCAGCGGAAGAGCTCTGGCATTTGCCAGCTATCGCGATGTAATACAGCTTGCGTATTTTCTGGGAGCACACGTGGCACGTTATCCACTAAGCCGCCCCCAGTAATGTGAGCCATTCCCTTTACATTGATCTCATTGATCAACTTCAACAGCTGCTTCACGTAAATTTGCGTAGGGGCCATCACCACATCACCCAATGAACGGCCACCCAAATCATCAGTTGGCTTTGCGCCAGCACGCTCAATAATTTTGCGAACTAAAGAGTAGCCATTGGAATGGGCGCCACTCGAAGCAATTGCCAACACCACATCACCCGGGGCAATCGTTGCACCAGTAATGATTTTGGATTTTTCAACAGCGCCGACAGCAAAGCCAGCTAAGTCATATTCACCTGGAGGATACATACCAGGCATCTCAGCAGTCTCACCACCAATCAATGCGCATCCTGACAATTCACAACCCTTAGCAATGCCACCAACTACGGTGGCAGCTGTGTCGACGGTGAGCTTGCCGCAAGCGAAGTAATCTAGAAAAAAGAGTGGTTCAGCGCCTTGAACCAAAATGTCATTCACGCTCATTGCCACCAAATCCTGGCCGATCGTGTCATGACGATTCCACTCAAAGGCCAATCTGAGCTTTGTACCAACGCCGTCAGTACCCGATACCAATACT
>NZ_NCJB01000402.1:0-1868 GCF_002282275.1 Polynucleobacter sp. 39-46-10
TGGCATTGAAGATCTACTCTTAGCCCACCACCAAAACGATCAAGCTGAAACCGTCCTATTGCAGCTCTTGCGAGGTTCTGGTGTATCTGGTTTATCTGGTATGCCACTTAACCGTGTCAACGCTAAAGACAATCAGTCTATTACGCTCTGGCGACCCCTGCTAAACCTCAGTAAGTCTGAGCTTGAGACTTACGCCAAAGAACACAAACTCAAATGGGTAGAAGATCCCAGTAATCAAAATACGCGCTATCGCCGAAATGCGATTCGTAAAGACATCATTCCGAGGCTGGAGAAAATTCAGCCAGGTGCGATTGCCAATTTTGCTCGCAGTGCAGACCTGCTTGCTCAGTCTCAATTGCTGCTCGATCGCCTGGCTAGACAAGATGGCAAGCATATTCTTCAAGCTCAGCGCTTAAGGCTAGCCCCTCTCTTGCCTCTTGCGAAGGAAGATAAAGCGGCTGCCAATAATTTGATGCGTTACTGGCTCAAGCTAAATGATTTAGTAATGCCATCCCAGGAGCGTCTAGAGTCTTGGTGGAAAGATCTGATGGCGGTAAAAACAGATTCAAATTTGGCATGGCAGCATGATGAGGCGAGCATTTATTTATGGCGTGGCCTCTTACAAGTGGCAAATCGCAAAGTCGGGCAGTGGGTATTTCGTGATGTGCCTGCTAGAAGCAAGTCCCTTGGCTTGCCTGCTGAATGGGTTAAGGAAGCCCAAAATCAGGGTCTTGTTGAGGAAAGGCTTCGTCAGGGGGCAGAAAAGCTCCAAATCAAGCCCAATACCCCACGAAAAACCCTCAAGAACCTTTTCCAAGAATCAGATACCCCACCTTGGGAGCGACAGGCGCCACTGCTTTATATCAATGATGAACTGATAGCGGTCGCTGGGGTGGGGGCGAGCTACCCACATTTGGTGTCGACTGGTAAGCGAGTGCTGCCTGCATGGACTGAGAAGCTATAGCAGGGGGGATAAAACCCTGTAAAATAAGCCCCTTTTAGACCCTAGGGAATGCATTTCCCTATAAACAGACAATACAACGGATTTATGGCTCTTATCGTTCATAAGTATGGTGGCACCTCAATGGGCTCAGTTGAGCGCATTCAGAACGTCGCTAAACGCGTTGCCAAGTGGATGCGTGCTGGCCACCAGGTAGTCGTAGTGCCCTCAGCAATGTCGGGCGAAACAAACCGTTTGCTTGGTTTGGCGAAGGACATTAATCCTGATGCTAATCCCCGTGAACTTGATCAAATCGCCTCTACGGGTGAGCAGGTTAGCTCTGGCTTATTGGCTTTGGCATTACTGCGTGAAGGTGTTGATGCAGTCAGCTATGCTGGTTGGCAAGTAACAGTTCACACGGATTCATCATTTACTAAAGCCCGCATCAAGAGCATTGATGACAAGAAAATTCTTGCTGATCTCAATGCTGGACGTGCTGTAGTAGTTACTGGCTTCCAAGGCGTTGATCCAGATGGCAATATCACCACTTTAGGTCGTGGCGGTTCTGATACATCAGCTGTTGCCATGGCTGCTGCACTGAAGGCGGATGAGTGCTTGATTTACACCGACGTCGATGGCGTCTACACCACAGATCCACGCGTTTGTGAAGATGCACGTCGCTTGGACAAAATTACTTTTGAAGAAATGCTCGAGATGGCAAGTCTTGGTTCAAAGGTATTGCAAATTCGTTCAGTCGAGTTTGCTGGTAAGTACAAAGTTAAAACCCGTGTTCTGTCATCGCTGACAGATCCATTGATGCCCCTTGCTGAAGAGATGAAGTCGGGCACCTTGATTACATTTGAAGAGGACAGCACTATGGAAGCCGCAGTTATTTCCGGCATCGCCTTTGCGCGTGATGAAGCAAAAA
>NZ_NCJB01000403.1:0-1867 GCF_002282275.1 Polynucleobacter sp. 39-46-10
CCAATGGGTGCTGGTGGCTATACCCAGTTCTACGACAAGGTTCCTAGCAAGTTTGAGCACTACACCGCTCAAGACTTCGCCAATGGCGGTTTTCGCGTAGTTCCTCCTGCAATGGCTCGTCGTGGCTCATTTATTGGTAAAAATGCTGTTTTAATGCCTTCCTACGTCAATATTGGCGCTTATGTCGGTGAAGGCACGATGGTGGATACCTGGGCAACAGTAGGTTCATGCGCCCAAATCGGTAAAAACGTTCACCTTTCTGGCGGCGTTGGCATTGGCGGTGTTTTAGAGCCGATCCAAGCTGGTCCAGTGATTATTGAAGATAACTGCTTTATCGGCGCCCGCTCAGAGGTGGTTGAAGGTGTGGTGATTGAAGAAAACGCCGTGCTCTCAATGGGTGTTTATATTGGTCAAAGCACCAAGATCTACGACCGTGAAACCGGTGAAATCCATTATGGCCGTGTCCCAGCAGGCTCTGTTGTGGTGCCAGGCTCCCTTCCTTCTGCTTGCGGCAAGTACAGCCTGTACGCTGCGATCATTGTGAAGAAGGTCGATGCCCAAACCAGAGCAAAGACCGCCATTAACGAACTCTTGCGTGATTAATCTAGATCTATGAGCGCTACCCTTGAGTTAACTGAAGCCCTCATCTCCTGCCGCTCGGTCACCCCAGCGGACGGAGGCTGTCAGGACCTCATAGCCCACCGCCTTCAAGCAATTGGTTTTCATACAGAAAGCGTTATTAGTGGTCCCGAGAATTTCCAGGTCACCAATCTTTGGGCAATCAAAAAAGGTACATCAGGCGATCAAGGTGAAGTCTTAATGTTTGCCGGCCATACTGATGTGGTGCCCACCGGCCCATTGGAAAAGTGGACTAATGATCCATTTACCCCAACCATTCGGGACGGCATGCTTTATGGTCGTGGCGCTGCCGATATGAAGACCTCACTGGCTGCCTTTGTAGTTGCTACAGAAGAATTTGTCATCACTCATCCCAATCACAAAGGCTCTATTGCTTTTTTGATTACCAGTGATGAAGAGGGTCCAGCAAACGATGGCACCGTCATCATGTGTGAGCGTTTGCAAAAGCATGGTCAACGTTTGGATTACTGCGTGATTGGTGAGCCAACCTCAGTAGATAAATTAGGCGACATGATTAAAAATGGTCGTCGTGGCTCGCTCTCAGGCAAGCTTCGAGTCAAAGGTATTCAGGCGCACATTGCCTACCCTCACCTTGGTAAAAATCCGATTCATATTTCAGCACCCGCAATTCAAGCATTAGTAGAAACTGAGTGGGATAAAGGCAATCAGTATTTTCAGCCTACCAGTTTTCAGATTTCCAATATTCATGCTGGCACCGGTGCCAACAATGTCATTCCTGGCGAGCTAGCTGTAGATTTCAACTTCCGCTTTTCCACTGAAAGTAAGCCAGAGGAATTACGCAGTCGTCTAGAAGGAATACTTACTGACGCAGGTCTCGACTTTGAAATTGACTGGGTCTTGGGTGGCAGTCCATTTATTACTGGCGATGGTGCCCTTGCTGGCGCCCTCCGCAAAGCCATTAAAGACGAAACCAAAATCGATACAGAACTCTCTACTACTGGTGGTACCAGTGATGGACGCTTTATTGCCAAGATCTGCAAAGAGGTAGTCGAGTTTGGCCCGATTAATGCGACGAGTCACAAAATTGATGAGTGTGTGAATGTGGACGATGTTGTACCACTCAAAAATATTTTCCGTAAGACTCTCGAACAACTCGTTGCTTAAACGTATTCAGTCAATTACTTCCGATACAAATTCCTAATGGACCCTGCGCCCCAGCAATCTCTATCACTTGATCAATGTATTGATCAAATTGCACAACGACTAG
>NZ_NCJB01000404.1:0-1861 GCF_002282275.1 Polynucleobacter sp. 39-46-10
TCTCATTGGGCTAGCAATCTAAAAAGGTGAAATAAAAAATCATCAAAACAATTAAACAATTACTTAGGTATCAGCATTAAGGCTTGATCACGACTAAGGCTGTCACGATCAATAAAAGGATGACAGGCACTTCATTAAACCAGCGATACCAAACTCCAGAGCGGGCATTAACACCATTACGGAACTTTTTGAGCAAGCCCCAACAAGCATGGTGGTAACCAATAACCAAGATAACAAAGAAAAATTTGGCATGCATCCAAACCTCACCGGCACCAATCTTAAAATGCAGCCAAAGTGTCAGGCCCAACAAGACTGCAGGTACTGCCAAAATGGTCATAAAACGAAAGAGGCGATCAGCCATGCCGAGAAGACGTGCATAGACTTCAGGATTTTTCTCATCCGCTAGGTTCACAAAAATACGTGGGAGATAAAACAAGCCTGCAAACCAAGAGGCAATCAAAACAATGTGAAGTGTCTTAGTCCATAAATATGCATTACCCATGATGAATAGTCTCCGTTAGGTATTTTTTATCGTTCTTGAATCGGGATTGATTAAGTACGAATTTCGCCATGGCCCATGACGATGTATTTGAGGGAAGTCAAACCATCCAAACCTACAGGGCCACGAGCATGTAATTTGTCATTGGAAATGCCAATCTCCGCACCAAGTCCGTACTCAAAACCATCGGCAAAACGCGTGCTGGCATTGACCATTACGCTGGCACTATCGACTTCTCGCAAAAAACGATTCGCTTGAGCCTGATTGTTAGTAATGATGGCATCAGTATGTTTACTGCCATATTGCTCAATATGACCCATTGCCTCATCCATATCCGCAACCGTCTTAATCGACAAAATCGGCGCTAAATATTCTGTCTGCCAATCTTCTTCAGTGGCATTGACTAAGCCTCTAAAACCAGCCGCCTCAAGCGTATTTCGGGTTTGGTCATCAACACGTAATTCCACACCCTTGTCTTGGTAAATCTTACAAAGAGCTGGCAAAACTTGCGGCGCAATATTCTTGTTGACCAGGAGTGTTTCCATCGCATTGCAAGGCGCATAGCGTTGGGTCTTGGCGTTATCGCAAACCTTAATCGCCATCGCGATATCTGCGTCAGCATCAACATAGGTATGGCAGATGCCATCCAAATGCTTAATCATCGGCACGCGTGCTTCTGCCATCAATCGGGCAATTAAACTTTTGCCACCGCGTGGCACGATCACATCAATGTATTCGGTCATGGTGATCATTTCGCCAACAGCAGCGCGATCTGTAGTGGTCACAACTTGAACTGCATCCATTGGCAAATTAGCTGCATCCAAACCTTCTTGAATCAATTGCGCCAATAAGGCATTTGAGTCAATCGCCTCTGAGCCACCACGCAAAATCACTGCATTACCTGACTTTAAGCAAAGAGCTGCGGCATCAATTGTCACATTTGGACGAGACTCATAAATAATGCCAATCACACCGAGTGGAACACGCATCTGACCGAGTTCAATACCAGAGGCCTGTTTTTGCAATGGCGTTATTTTTCCAATCGGATCTTCCAAAGAAATAATTTGCTCTAAACCCAATGCCATAGACTCAATCGTCTTGGGAGTCATGGTGAGGCGGTCAATAAAGGCGGCGTCTTGCCCATTGGTTTTTGCGCGAGCAACATCAAGCGCATTCACACGCTGAATTTCTTCAGCACGCTCACGAACCAACTTGGCGATATGCAATAAGGCTTTATTTTTCTGTTCGCTAGATGCCCGCGCCATTGAGCGTGATGCCTGACGAGCACGTCGGCCAATATCTTGCATCATTTGCTGAATGGTATTTGTTGAATTACTCATATATTTACTATGTCAAAATTAA
>NZ_NCJB01000054.1:0-13126 GCF_002282275.1 Polynucleobacter sp. 39-46-10
ATTTTGCTGCTGAGAGCCATGTAGATCGATCGATTCACGGCCCAGCTGAATTTGTGACAACTAATATTGTTGGCACATTCAATCTCCTTGAATGTGCTCGTGAGCATTGGAATGGTTTAGATGATTTGGCGAAGAAGGCATTTCGCTTTCATCATGTTTCTACTGATGAAGTTTATGGCTCCTTGTCTGCTACTGCCCCCGCATTTACAGAAACCCATGCCTATGAGCCTAATAGCCCATACTCCGCTTCCAAGGCTGCCTCTGATCATTTAGTGCGCGCATGGTTTCATACCTATGGTTTTCCGGTCATTACCACCAATTGCTCGAATAACTATGGCCCGTATCATTTCCCAGAAAAGCTGATTCCATTGGTGATTCTGAATGCGCTCAACAGTAAGCTATTACCAATTTATGGTGATGGTCAGCAAATTCGCGATTGGCTGTATGTTGGTGATCATTGCTCAGCGATTCGCGAAGTTTTGGCCAATGGCAAATTAGGTGAGACCTACAATATTGGCGGATGGAATGAAAAGGCCAATATCGATGTGGTTAAAGCCATTTGCGCAATTTTGGATGAGCTAAAGCCTCGTTCTGATGGCAAATCATATGTAGAGCAGATTACTTACGTCAAAGACCGTCCTGGCCATGATCGTCGCTATGCCATTGATGCAAGCAAGCTTGAGCGCGAGCTGGGTTGGCACCCTTCAGAGACCTTTGACACGGGCATCCGCAAGACTGTGCAATGGTATTTGGACAACCCAATTTGGATTGAGGGCGTTGTCAGTGGATCTTACCGTGACTGGCTTTCTAAGCAGTACAACTAAAGAGTCAATGAAGATCCTCGTATTCGGCAAGGATGGCCAATTAGGAAAAGCCTTTCAAGAAGTATTGGAAGTGCGCATCTTGCCTCTGCTTGCTAAGCCCCTGGTTCAGTATGTTGGGCGCTCCGAGTGTGATCTGGCTAATGAAGTAGCCTTGACTCGATTGCTCAATGATTTTCAGCCTCAACTAATTATTAACGCTTCAGCTTATACGGCAGTTGATAAGGCGGAAACAGATTCCGATTTAGCTTTTGCAATCAATGCAAGGGCTCCAGAAATCATGGCTCAATATGCTGCGGATCACAATGCCACCTTCTTACATTACTCCACTGACTATGTATTCGATGGTGGGAAATACGGCTTTTATCTAGAAGATGATTTACGTAATCCATTGGGTATTTACGGTAAAAGTAAAGCTGCAGGCGAAGAGGCGATAGCCCGGATTTTTGCCACTGTTGAAGGCGATGGCCAATATGTGATTTTCAGAACCAGCTGGGTATATGGTGAGGGAAGTAATTTCATTCGCACTATTTTGCGATTAGCTAAAGAGCGTGAAGAATTGAAAATCATTAATGATCAATTTGGTGTTCCCACGAGCGCCAATTGGTTGGCACAAGTGAGTCTGAACTTGGTCTTGGATGAACATGCCCGCTTAAGAAAATTGTCGTCAGGTGTATATCATACGGTTCCTGCCGGAGAGACTACTTGGCATGGTGTAGCGTGTTTGGCTGTAGCGGAAGCTCTGGATGCCGGCGTAACTCTTAAAGCTAATTTAGGAGCTCTCAAACCCATTCCTGCGGTGGAATACCCATTGCCAGCCCCAAGACCCATGAATTCCAGGATGTCGACGGATAAGCTTCATCAGATATTTGCTGATCGGGGTGATGTGTCAGAATTGCAGCATCTGAATCAGCCATGGGATGGGGCCGTCAAAGCTTATGTTGCCCACTTGGCTCGTGATGGACATATTTAGAAAGTACAAGATGACGGTAACTCCAATGAATCGTAAGGGCATTATTTTGGCAGGGGGGTCAGGCACCCGTTTATACCCAGTGACTCAAGCTGTTTCGAAACAGCTCATGCCTGTTTATGACAAGCCAATGGTCTATTACCCATTAACGACTTTAATGCTCGCTGGTATTCGCGATATTTTGTTGATCTCCACACCGCATGACACACCGCGCTTTGCTGAGTTGCTCGGAGATGGTTCTCAATGGGGTTTGAATATTCAGTATTGTGTTCAGCCTTCTCCGGATGGTTTGGCCCAGGCGTTTACCTTGGGTAAAAACTTCGTTGGCAACAACCCAAGCGCTTTGGTTCTTGGGGATAATATTTTCTATGGTCATGAGTTGGTTGATCAACTTGATAGCGCTCACGCGCGTACAAGCGGTGCGACTGTTTTTGCTTATCACGTAAATGATCCAGAGCGATATGGCGTTGTGGAGTTTGATAAAGACTACAAAGCACTTTCCATTGAAGAGAAGCCACTCAAGCCGAGAAGTAGTTACGCTGTAACCGGCTTATATTTCTACGACAATCAAGTGTGCGATATTGCCTCGTCAATTAAGCCGAGTGCTCGGGGCGAACTCGAGATTACTGATGTGAATCGTGTATACCTTGAAAAGAATGAGCTTAGTGTAGAAATTATGGGTCGTGGTTTTGCTTGGTTAGATACTGGTACTCACGATTCCTTACTAGATGCTGCAGGCTTTATTGCCACGCTCCAAAAACGCCAAGGTCTGATGGTTGCTTGCCCCGAAGAGATTGCTTATCGCCAAGGTTGGATCAGCGCTGAGACTGTTCAAAAAGTAGCTGCCCAGTTAAGTAAGAATAGTTATGGCCAATACTTAAGCAAGATTTTGAATGAGCTCAATACCTCAGCTCAGCCTGTCTCCTTATCCCACAAGAAGGTTGTTGGATGAATAGCCCTCTCAAGTTGCAAGTAACACCAACAGCCATTCATGATGTGCTCGTGATAGAGCCACAAGTCTTTGGTGATGAGCGTGGTTGGTTTACCGAGTCTTTTAATGCTCAAGACTTTGCACTGGCTACTGGCTTAAATGTTGAATTTGTTCAAGATAACCATTCTTTTTCTCGTCAGTGGACTTTGCGTGGCTTGCATTATCAGCTAGAGCAAACGCAAGGGAAGTTGGTGCGAGTAGTTGCAGGTAGCGTATTTGATGTGGCTGTAGATATTCGCAAGAACTCGCCGACTTATGGCAAGTGGGCAGGCGTTGAACTGAGCGCCCAAAATCACAAGCAGCTATGGATTCCGGCGGGCTTGGCTCATGGTTTCTTGGTGCTATCTGAAACTGCCGAGTTCCTCTACAAAACCACGGACTACTATCACCCTCAAAGTGAAGCATGTTTGTCTTGGAATGACCCAAGTGTCGGCATCCAGTGGCCATTGCCTTCAGGGATTGCGCCCAATATGAATGCTAAGGATGCAGCCGGTTTATCTTGGGATACTGCACCTAAGTTTTAACTGGATCTAGCTTGGTTTTCAAAAGATAAGATAATGCTCACATGAGCAATATCTTCAACCATTCTCCTTCGGTTGCAACCCCCAAAATTTTGTTGGTGAAACTCTCATCGCTTGGCGATGTATTACATAACTTACCGATTGTGTGGGATTTGCGCGCACGCTTACCGGACGCTCAAATTGATTGGGTGGTGGAAGAAGGGTATGTACACCTCTTGGAGCCCCTATTATCAAGAGAGGGTTTTCGAGGTATTGATCGCATCATTCCCTTTGGGCTGCGCCGCTGGAAGAAAAATCTCTTTCGCTTGGCAACTTGGAAAGAGTTTTTTGTATTTAAAAAAACACTGCAATCCACCACTTACGATGTACTAATTGAAACCCAGGGCTTGCTGAAATCCGCCATTGTGTGCTCTTTAGCTAAGAAGAGTTCTACGGCCGTTATTGCTGGCCTAGCCAATGCTACCGAGTTTTCAGGGTACGAGCCACTTGCCCGATCCTTTTATAACCAATCCGTTCAAGTCCCAACTCAGTGCCACGCTGTGGATCGTTCCCGTTGGATCATGTGCTCCGCTTTGGATTGGCCGCTTTTAGATCGAGCTATTGCGCCGCAGTTTTATCCGCCAAAATGGGTTGCTGGTATCTCAAAGAGTTCTGTTGATGGGCTACATATGCCTTATATCTTGTGCTTTCATTCAACAGCCAGAGAGGCAAAGCGCTGGGCTAATGGGCACTGGGTCGCGCTAGGTAAAGATTTATCTGCTCGGGGATATCAACTGGTTTTCCCTTGGGGTAATGCTGCAGAAAAATTTGTGAGTCAATTGCTTGCTGCACAAATTCCGAATGCTCTTGTCCCGCCCGCTTTCTCTATTGAAGAGGCCTTTTCCGTAATCACTGGAGCAGCTTTAACAGTGGGGGTTGATACTGGCCTGACGCATTTGGCAGCAGTGCTAGATAAGCCTACAGTGGAAATCTACTGCGACTCACCGCGCTGGAAGACTGAGGGTTATTGGTCTGACCGAATTGCTAATGTGGGTGACATTCAAAATCCACCAAGCATGCAAGAAGTTCTGGACGCATCTCTAAAGCTTCTACAACAAGCTTAATTATTTACTACTTTATTTTCACAGTTTTTAACGCAGTAAGGTATTGATAGAGATGAGATCTTCATCTGTGAGTGCTGCCGCATGTGCCTTTAGCTTAATTGCATTTAGGATCGTGTTGTAACGCGCCTGCTGTAATTGCGAGCGAGTTGTAATTACAGTATCCAAGGCAATTAACACATCAATATTAATTAAAGTCCCGACCTGAAATCCTAGCTTGCTAGACTCCAGCGCTGAAGTAGATGAGCGCTCTGCAGCCTCATACGCTTTAACACTTGCCAGGCCGCCATAGAAACCAGTAAATGCTGCACGGGTACTTTGAGCTGCAGTACGGCGTGCATTGTCATAGTTCGCTTTAGCTGCATCTAGTAATGCAGCGTTTTGACGAATCAGCGAGTTGTTGTATCCACCAGAGACCAAAGGAATGGTCATTTGCAAGGCGATCGTATTGTTATAAATATTCGTCTGCGACGGAGTTAAGCTATTGGCTGTTCCGTTGGAAGTGTTGTAGCCCGCTGTACCTACAAAATTAAGAGAGGGATAGTTCAATGCTTGAGAGGCCTTATAAGTGCTTTCAGCTAGATTGACAGATAGCTGACCAGCTAGCACATTGAAGTTTGCAGCCTCTGCTTGATGTATCCAATCTTCTAGAGTTTGGCCTTTTGTCAATTGGGGATTGACGCTATCCGCAATCGGAATGCCATTACCATCTTTTGATTTATAGCGAGAATCCTTGAGAACCCCATCAATCTTCGCTTCTTTCGTGAGTGGCTTTAAAGCGCCGACAGGACGACCAACCAATTGCTCCAATACGCCACGCTTAACAATGAGGTCAGCTTGAGCAGCAATCTCTTGGGAATTGGCTAAATCAAAACCAGCTTGCGCTGTATTCACATCCACAATTGTTGCAAGGCCAGCATCAAACTTTGCTTGAGCAATTTCTAGTTGCTGTTTGATTAAACCCTTTTTATTGCGATAGAGTTCAACGTTATCTTGGCTGGTGAGTGTATCGAAGTACGCTTGTGAAACACGAATAATGAGATCTTGTTGCGCTAAGTAAAAGCGCATATCTGCAATCTTGGTATTGAGGTCACCCTGTTTGAATGCCTCAAATGCAGCCATATTAAAAACAGGTTGGGTCAGAGTAACGGTATAGTTTTTTTGGTCATATACCCGAGTGCTTGGGTAGGCGCTAGCAGGGGCATTACCTGCCGCATGCTGATAGTAACGTGTTCCACCTGGGACGGCGCTAGCCTGTGGAAGCAAGAAGGATAAGCCCTGCCAATAGAGTTCTTTGCTCGCCTGATAGTTAAATCGAGCAGCGTTTAATACGGGATCGCTAAATGCCGCCTCCTGGTATAGACGAATTAAATCAACTGCTTGGCTGGTGTTTACTTCATTGCCACTGACATTGGAGGGGGCTCGGTCAGTAGGAATGGCTTGCTTCGGGATTGCCACCATTTGTGGGGGCACATCCAAGCCAACCGGTGACTGGGTACTAACAGTTGTTGGTAGCGATGGTTTGGCGCCGTTGGCACTTTGTGCAAAGCTGCTAGATGACATTGCGCCAAGTCCAAGCGCCTGACTTAGGATAAGACCAAAAGTAGTTAGCTGGGAGATGTGAAAGCGTGTCGGGATCATCTAATTCGGATACTTTTCAATGTGCCATGCAGTTTAAGGCTTATTTGCATAAATTGGCTTGTTTGAGCCTTATTTTGCCAAATCCAAGGATCTACCTCATCTATCTATAAAATTAGGGCTATGGACATAATTTTGCTAGCAAAAGCGGTAGTACTGGGGGTAGTAGAGGGCTTGACGGAGTTTTTGCCGATCTCTAGTACCGGCCACCTGATTTTGGTTGGCGACTTGCTCAATTTCAATGATGAGCGCGGAAAGGCCTTCGAGGTCATTATTCAGTTTGGCGCAATCTTGGCTGTCTGCTGGGAGTTCCGAGAAAAGCTTTGGAAGGTAGCTTCTACTGTCCGAACAAGCGCGAGCTCTCGACGCTTTATCCTCAATCTATTAATCGCCTCAATTCCGGCAATGGGCCTGGCTTTTATTTTTGGCAAACATATTAAAGCTGTCCTATTCGCCCCCATTCCGGTTGCTAGCGCTTTTATCGTTGGTGCCTTGATCATTTTTTGGGCTGAGCGTCGGCAAGCCAAATTAATCCACTCAGGCAAATCCTATATTCAGTCCGTAGATGACTTAACTCCTTTTGACGCCTTAAAAGTAGGATTAGCGCAATGTGCTGCTTTAATCCCGGGAACCTCTCGCTCGGGCGCAACCATTATTGGTGGCATGTTGTTTGGCCTGCCTCGTGCGGTAGCAACCGAATTTTCTTTCTTCTTAGCTATCCCGGTAATTGGTGGGGCAACTGCATATGAATTGCTTAAGCTTTGGAAAAATCCAGTCTCCCTCTCGGGTGATTTTGTTTGGGCCATTGTGATTGGCTTTATCGCTGCTTTTATCTCCGCTTTTATTTGCGTGCGTTGGTTAATTCATTATGTTGCAGGACATAATTTCATTCCCTTTGCCTGGTATCGCATTGTCTTTGGTGTGCTGGTGTTGTTAAGTGCATATAGTGGTTTGGTTGCTTGGTCTCATTGAGATCACTCTTACAAACATAAAATAAATTGACTGGAATTCTCATGGATGTCTCAATAGACGCAATAACTAACAATATTCAGTTGGCCTTAGCCCCAGTATTTTTGCTTACTGCGGTAGCCACCTTGATTAATGCAATCTCTGCCCGCTTAGCGCGCTCAGTAGATCGTATGCGTGCCATTCAGCATCGCATTCAGGAGGGTGGTATTCAGGATCGGACGATGTTGACTCATATGATGAAAGAAGCGAATGAAGCAAAAGTCCGAGGTCGTCTTTGTACGGCCGCCATTTTCTTTGACGTATTGAGCGGCGTCTTTATCTCCTTAACTGTCCTTGAATTATTTTTCTTCCAGGCGGGTGCAGTACGGTCATTACAAGCTACATATGTTATCTGGACCTTTGTACTGGGATTGATATCGTTTATGACTTCACTTTCGATTGTCTTGGGTGAGGTGGTGTACGCCTACCGCTCAGCAGGCTGGAACACCCCTTTTCCAAAATAGAGTCTAAGAAATTCATAAAGTATGAAAGTATTTCTCTCGTGAATTTTTCAAGAACTGAGCGTATCCGCTCTTTTGTTTTAAGGGCAGGCAGAACCACAGCTGGTCAACAACGCGCGATAGATGAACTGGGTCCCCAGTTTTTGATTCCGTTTCAAGAGCATGCTTTAGATCTTCAGCAAGCATTCAGTGGCTCTGCGAACCCTAAGATATTGGAAATCGGTTTTGGCATGGGTGAGACCACTGCCAAAATTGCTGCCTTACGTGCTGAAGACGATTTCTTGGCAATTGAAGTGCACCCCCCGGGGGTGGGCGCTTTACTGAAATTGATTGGCGAGAATAATCTCACCAATTTGCGTTTGATTCGTCATGATGCTGTTGAGGTTCTGGAAAAAATGATTGCACCCAATTCCTTGGATGGTATTCATATCTACTTTGCGGATCCTTGGCATAAAAAGCGTCACCACAAGCGTCGCCTGATTCAGTCGCAGTTCGTGAAGCTCTTAATCTCTCGTTTGAAGCCCGGAGCTTATTTACACCTCGCGACCGATTGGCACAACTACGCAGAGCAAATGCTATTGGTATTAAATGCGGAGTCAGGCCTAGTAAATACCTCTACTGAGCAAATGAGTATTGAAACTTTTACGCCTGCTGAGGTTGCCAGTGAGAGTGAACTTGCTAAAGAGTCCTTTAAAGAATTCAAGCCCACGCTTGAGCAACTCGATGCTGAGCATCCTGGTTATGTCGAGAGACCTGCCTACAGGCCGACTACCAAGTTCGAAACCCGTGGTATTAAGTTAGGGCATGGTGTGTGGGACTTGGTTTACAGGAAAAAATAAAGCCGCTATTTGAATTAAGCGGCTTTATCAGTTTCTGATATTGGTTTATAGACCAATACAAACATATTTGAGTTCTAGGTATTCATCCATACCGTAGGCGCTGCCTTCGCGACCCAAGCCGGACTGTTTAATTCCGCCAAATGGGCCCACCTCATTGGAGATGATTCCAGAGTTAACGCCCACAATGCCGTATTCAAGGGCTTCAGCAGCTTTCCAGATGCGACCAATATCACGACTATAAAAATAGGATGCCAAGCCAAATTGGCTATTGTTAGCCAGCCTGATGGCTTCCTCATCGCTTTCAAATGGAATGATCGGGGCGACTGGTCCAAAGGTCTCTTCATGGGTAATGAGCATGTCACTAGTCACATTGGACAAAATAGTGGGCTCATAAAAAGTGCCACCTAAAGGGGAGGGCTTACCACCAGCAATGAGTTTTGCACCCTTACTGATGGCATCGGCTACATGCCTCTCCACCTTCTCTAGGGCAGCCTGCTCAATTAGCGGTCCTTGGGTATTTCCAGGCTCCATGCCATTACCTACCTTAATCACTTGAATGGCTTTAGCAAACTTTTCGACAAACTCATCCTGCACTTTTTTATGCACATAGAAGCGGTTCGCGCAAACGCAAGTTTGACCGGAGTTTCGATATTTAGATGCCATCGCACCTGAAACCGCCGCATCAATATCAGCATCTTCAAAAACAATAAAGGGGGCATGACCGCCAAGCTCTAGTCCTAATTTCTTAACCGTAGGGGCGCATTGCGCCATCAAGATTCGTCCAACGTCCGTTGAGCCTGTGAATGATAGGTGGCGTACGGTAGGCGATGCGCAGAGTGTTTTGCCAATTGCAATAGATTGATCAGCATCGGCGGTCAGGACATTAATGACACCTGCGGGAACCCCAGCGCGTTGAGCAAGCTCTGCCAGCGCTAAGGCGCTCAGTGGTGTGAGTTCAGCTGGCTTAATCACAATAGTACAACCTGCTGCCATGGCAGGTGCAATCTTGCGCGTAATCATAGCGATCGGGAAATTCCAAGGTGTGATTGCAACACACACCCCAATTGGCTGCTTCATGACGATCATGCGCTTATCGCTCCAAGTGGTACTTGGAATGGATCCAGTAACCCGCTTGGCTTCTTCAGCAAACCACTCTACAAAAGACGCACCATAGGCTACTTCACCAGCTGCCTCAGTGAGCGGCTTGCCTTGTTCTAGAGTCATGAGGGTGGCGAGATCCTGAGTGTTTTCAATAATCAGATCGAACCATTTGCGCATCACATGAGCGCGCTCTTTTCCGGTTTTGCTCTTCCAGCTTTCAAAGGCATGCTTTGCAGCTTCAATCGCATGCTCAGCATCGTTTGGCTCAAGATTGCTGACATCTGCAATGAGCTCACCAGTAGCGGGATTGTGAACCGCAAAAGTCTTTCCTGAATTGGATTTAAACCATGCACCATTAATGAAAGCCGCTTCATTAAATAGGCTTGGATCTTTGAGTAATTGGCGGATATCTGTTTTCTGCATGATGGGGTCTCTTTAGTAAAGAAGTTATTTTTATTTTATCCCTGAGTGTAGTTTGGATTACCACCCAAAGCTATGGACAAAATAAAACCCCTGGACCTCTTGGAGGCGCAGGGGTGGAGTTTTGAGGATATCTGAGTCTAGCTTGATTGCACTTCAGTGCTGCGTAACTGTTGAGCCAGGAGATCCAATACGCCATTGACGTATTTATGGCCATCAGTGCCGCCAAATGTTTTGGCTAATTCCACTGCCTCATTAATAGCCACTTTGTAGGGAACAGCCAAATCAATAGCCAGCTCATAGGTGCCGATTAGAAGGGCAGCGTGCTCTACAGGAGACAGCTCATTAATAGGGCGATCGAGTGCTGGGGTAATCAGACCCTCTAGCTCATCTGTATGCTCTAGTACGCCAGTAAAAATTCCCTGAAACAAATCATGTTGGCAGCGGCGAAAGCCAGGATCTTCAGCCAACTGCTTGGCAATTGCCGCAGCATTAGGGAGGCTACCTGCGCGACGCATGACCAAGCTTTGATAAACGCCTTGTAAAGCATATTCACGGGCACGACGACGCGGTGTGAGTGAGCGCTTAGGTGCGCTTGGTGCGCTGGGCGTACCAGGAACTGCCTGTGGGCTAGGGACGTTTTTATTCATCTTGGGAATTACTCTTCTGAAGGATTGATTTCAAAATCAATATCGGGAGTAAGGGTTAAAGCCAGGTTAGCCATTTCAACAACCGCTCTTGCGCAGTCTGCGCCCTTTACTTGAACACGTACCTGAGCTTGCTCATCCGTCTCACAGGTGAGAACACCATTAGCGATTGGTAAACCAGACTCAAGGCAAACGCGGGTAATGCCAGCACCAGATTCATTCGATACGAGCTCAAAGTGATAGGTCTCGCCACGGATGATGGCGCCTAGGGCAACTAAACCATCGAACTCGCCTGTTTCAGCTAACTTTTGTAGCGCAAAAGGAATCTCAAGTGCGCCTGGTACGGTGACCAATTTGATATCAGATTGCGACACGCCCAGTTTGATCAACTCTTCAATACAAGCGGTAGTTAAGGCAACGCAATGCCCTTCATTAAAGCGTGCCTGCACAATGCCCACGCGCAGGTCTTGTCCATTCAGGTCGGTAGCTAGAACGCCTACTGCAGATTCGTCATTGGGTGTATTCATTATGTTTCCTGGAATTACTTATTTTTTAGATTCAAATGGGGTATAGCCTGTTACTTCAAGCTTGTATCCGGAAAGGCTAGGCACGGGACTAGGGTTGGCAAGCAAACGCATTTTGCCAACGCCAATATCTTTGAGGATTTGCGCGCCAATACCATAGCTGCGGAAATCAGTTTTGCGCGCCAATGGCTTTTCTGCTGCTTCAGCATGAGTGCCGTTCAATTTATGAAACTGAGCCAACCAGTCAGCATCATTAGGGGCTGCAATGCCGGAGGCATTGAGTAGAACTGCCACGCCAGAAGGTGCCGCTGCTAACTTTTGCAAAGCCTGGGCCAAAGGCCAGGAGTGCGTACTGACATTCGAGTCCAAGAAATCTAAGACTGTGACGGGCTCATGAACACGGACTACGGTTTCTTCAGTTTCTGAAGGCTTACCGTGAACAAGTGCCAAATGCATGCATGAGCTTGGTGTGTCGCGGTAGATAATTCCCTGAAACTTGCCCCAAGGCGTATCAAACTCGCGCTCGCCTTCGCGCACAACAATACTTTCATGCTGGCTACGGTATTGGATGAGGTCAGCAATACTGCCAATTTTTAATTGATGTTCTTTTGCAAACTCAAGCAAGTCTGGCAATCGCGCCATACTGCCGTCATCTTTCATGATCTCGCAAATGACGGCGGTAGGTGAGCAACCAGCCATGGCAGCTAAATCACATCCAGCCTCAGTGTGACCAGAGCGGATTAATACACCACCAGGTTGCGCCATCAAGGGAAAGATATGACCTGGCTGAACTAGATCGTTGGGCTTTGCGTTTGCAGCAACCGCTGTCTTGATGGTGTGGGCACGATCTGCTGCTGAGATGCCAGTAGTAACACCACTGGCTGCTTCAATCGAAACAGTGAAATTGGTGCCCATGGAGGTGCCGTTGTCCCTAACCATTAAAGGTAGGTTAATTTGTTGGCAGCGCTCACGCGTCAGAGTAAGGCAGATTAAGCCACGACCATGCTTGGCCATAAAATTCACGGCCTCTGGAGTGACATGATCAGCAGCAAGCACTAAATCGCCTTCATTCTCGCGATCTTCTTCATCGACCAGAATGACCATCTTGCCGGCTTTGAGCTCAGCAACGATTTCTTCTGTGGAGGCGAGGTTATTTTGCATAGCCCTCTATTTTAAGCTGAGGAGGGGGTTTGAGGCTTCGGGCTGGGATCCTAGGGTCGATATTGGAGCAATATCCAGTTTTTCTGACAGTGAGTGCCCATGAAAGGCCTATTTTTGCCTCTCTACTCTCTAGAAAATGAGCTGTGCTTCCCCTTAATTCAAACACCAAGGCAAATGGATTCATCTTATTAGAGGTTTTGGTGGCAATGAGCCTAGTAGCAAGCAGTTGGATAGGTTTGAGCAATATCTACCAAGTCATGATTTTGCGCTTGGGCCAACTCCAGGAGAAAAGAGTGGAGCTTAGAAAAGAGATGGATAGACATGAGCTCGCCATATTGACTGCTGCGCAACTAAACAACTCAAACAAAATTTCACGAAAGTTAGCGGATGAATCTATTGGAGTGTCTCGTCGGTCTCGCTCTATCCCTAGTCTTGGTCGCACCACTCATCAAAAATAGTGGTGAGTTCATCGCCAAGCAAATTCAGTATGAAAAATCACAGTCTCTGGCTGCAGAAGCAGATCGTGCCCTGGAATTAATTGGGCGCGCTATTCGGATGGCGGGTTACCAGAATGCCAATTCATCGATTGCATCTGCAAGAAAAAATTCTTCTTCAAGTAATTATATTCAGATTCAGAAAAATAATGGTTATCGAGGATCAGATTCGCTGATGGTGAAACAGGAGATTTCTCAAGGGGTGGACTTTGATTGCATTGGTAATACTTTATCAAATGAGCGCACTAAAAATAATTTAGCACAGCAAGGATTTTTAGTAGATCGGCAAGCATCTGCTACCAAGGGTGTAAAGGTCAATGGCGGGTCCTTAATTTGCCAATCACTTGATCGCCAAGGGCGAATCCAAAACACAACCTTAATGAATGGTATTCACCATCTTTCCTTTGAACTGCTTCCAGCTAGTGCTGGC
>NZ_NCJB01000405.1:0-1858 GCF_002282275.1 Polynucleobacter sp. 39-46-10
ATCTCTAAAACTAGAATTATTCGCTAATTTTCCGAGCTTACCGGCATGGCCTATAAGGAGCGCAGCCAACCTTGCCTGGTCATTCTTCGAAAATCCCGGCATATCTGCATTACCTGCAATGTAAGCTGAATGCTTGTGATATCCATTGTGGGCAATCGATAAACCGATTTCATGAAGATTGGCAGCCCATTGCAATAATGCAATGTTATCTTCCCGATCCTCAGAGTCCGGCTTTGGTAGTTGAGATAAAAATTCTGCGGCGTGTATCCCCACTCTCTTTGCCTGCTCACGATCAACGGCATAGCGTTGCATAAACTGCTCAACCGTAACGAAGCGCATATCGTCATGCTGGGATCGGCCTAGCAGGTCATATAAGACTCCCACCCGCAGTGCAGCGTCTGTAACTTCCATACTCTCAATACCCAGTTCATCAAATACAGCGATCATGATGGCCAAACCGCCCGGCCAGACTGATCGACGATCATCTTTAAGACCCTGAAGCTCAACCTGACTAAGATTTTCGTACTTGAGAAGATGCTTCTTCATGGCTCTCAAGCCATCGCGTGTAATAAGGCCACTAGCGCCATTGACACGCCCCATGGTCAAGCCTTCACTTTGCTGGCCATTAAAGTTATTTTCAGCGATCAGATCTGCCAAAGCACGCGCAGTTCCTGAAGAGCCAATCACCTGTTTCCAACCGCTTTTAAGGTAAGCCCCAGAGATCACTTGAATCTCTCTGCGTGCTGCTAATTCGGCTTCCTTGAAAGCATGAGCATCAATATTGCCTTTAGGGAAAAACCGTAGACTATGAGAGACGCAGCCAATATAGAGACTCTCCATCAACTTTGGCTCATAGCCTTTACCGATGATGAACTCAGTAGAGCCGCCACCAATATCAACCACTAAGCGATTTCCCTGGACAGCAGAGACCTCATGAGCAGCACCAATATAAATCAGGCGCGCTTCTTCAACGCCCGCAATCACTTCAATAGGGAAACCTAAAGCTTCTTCGGCATCACGAATAAAGCTAGGAGCATTTTTTGCTACCCTCAAGGTATTTGTAGCAACAGCGCGTACCTTCGAAGGGTCAAAGCCTCGAATACGCTCACCAAAGCGACGAATCGCTGTCAGACCACGCTGATAGGCATCGTTTCCCAATAGCTTGTTATCAGTAAGACCGGCCGCAAGACGCACAGACTCCCGCAGAGTATCAATGGGGCGCAGCTGAGTTCCCGATGGTGTTTTCACTACCTGAGCAACGAGCATGCGAAAACTATTCGACCCAAGGTCGACTGCCGCCACCAGATCGCGAGGAGCATTTCCTAAAATATCTTTATTAACAGCCAAAATTCATCCAGCTAATAGGTTTGATCAATCTAAATATGTCTATTTTATGAAACTCTCATGACATATTCATGAAAATGAACTCTAGTCTACTGGCAAAAGCTTAAGCTGCTAAATTATGCTCGGAACTAGTGCAATTTCGATCACCAAAACTACACAATATGCAGCAATCATCTGATTTTGCTTTTAAGAGGCCATTACACGACGGGCAACGGTATAGATGCATGGAACCGCCCTCAGGGATCTCTAAAGTCTCGCAACCTTGGCAATATGGACAAGTAATAATAGCTTGCTGTGTCTGATTAAATATATTCACACTAAAATGATGCCGGGAAAATATTTCAGGAAAAAGACAATGGTGAATAACTAGAATTTCATTAAATTGCCATACAAGCTATCCATACTAAGATTGCTTTAAATGAGTCTCCCTATGATGCATTTTTTCCCTAAGCTTGCTTGGGGATTTTTTTATCCAGTAAGGAAGCCCCATTATTAAGAGCGAGCAAGGAATCTG
>NZ_NCJB01000406.1:0-3494 GCF_002282275.1 Polynucleobacter sp. 39-46-10
ACAAGTAGCACTCGCTGTATTGGAGCGGTAGTTCAGTTGGTTAGAATATCGGCCTGTCACGCCGAGGGTCGCGGGTTCGAGTCCCGTCCGCTCCGCCAAGTAAGTTTAAAAAGCCCCTGCATAAGGGGCTTTTTTCTTTCCAATAAAATCCTTCTTAGAGCTTCTTAGTAGGCGCTGGTTTTGGCGCCGCTTTGTACAGAGGCTCAACCGATGGCATTAGTGCTGTTAATTGCTCTATGCGGGTTTCGCCAGAAGGATGGGTAGATAAAAATTCTGGGGGGCTTTTATCTTTTGTTGCCTTCAGCATCTTTTGCCAAACACTAATTGCTCCCATGGGGTTATAGCCCGCTCTTGCCGCAAGCTCCAATCCAATGGCATCTGCCTCAGACTCATTTTCTCGCGAGTTGGGCAAAACGATTGCATATTGAGCAACTTGATTGGCGGCGCTGACTGCAGAACCATAGGGACCTGCCACAGCCATAGCAATATTGACTAGTACATTTTGCGCTGCAGCTTGGGATACGCGTTCTCTACCATGCTCCCTCAGTGCATGGGCAATCTCATGCCCCATGATGGCAGCAATTTCATCGTCATTTAAATTCAACTGCTCAATAATCCCAGTGTAGAAAGTAATTTTTCCGCCTGGTGCGCAAGTAGCGTTGAGCGCAGGGGAATCAATCAGCGTTAACCTCCAATCCCACTGCCTTGTATCGTCACGAAATGCCTCGGTCTGTGGGATCAACCGATTCGCAATCAACTTCAAGCGCTCATAAGTAGGTCCAGATGTGACCAGTATATTTTTTTCTTTTGCTTTCTGGTTCTGCTCGTTATAGCTCACTGCAGAGAGGCGATTGACGTCTTCAGAAGAGGCCATCATGAATTGGGAGCGATTTATGCCTACTGCTCCTGGGCGGGTAGTGTTAGCGCATGCTGAGAGCAAGACTAAGAGCGCAAGGACCCATAAGATGCGAATGCTCAAATGAGATCCCTGCATTTACAACGAGTTACTTTATACCTTACCTCTTCTTAGGCGTCGTAATTGATGCAGCCATCGCATCAAAATAAATGACCTTAACTTGTTCACCTACATTCACGTCAGCTAGGAGTTGAGGGTTCTTTACTGTTACTACGGTAACTTTGCCACTTGGCCCTTTAACCGATACTAATTTTTTAGCACGATCGACATCAATAATGTCAGCAATGATAGTTGTTGTATTGGTGATAGTACGCGTTGGCTTTTCACCTGGCTTTGAGGCTACTTCAGATGAAGTTTCTACCTTGCTGCGAATGCCATCACTCTTAGTTTTAATTAGCTCAATCGCAACAGCAAGTTGATAGGTAACATTTAGGCGATCACCTTTTTTAATTTGATCGAAGTTCTTGATCTCAGGACCAGCGACAAACTTAGATTCACCTTCATTGTTTTTAAAATAAATCGTGCGCGTTTTCTTATCAATCTTGGTAACCTTACCTTCGTATAACTGGAAAATGTTGTTGGTTACGGCTGCATCAACAACTATTGCATTCGCAACAGGTGTTTGAGCCATCACTAATGCTGGACCTGCCAATAAAGCGGCGGCTACGATAGCAATTGGGGCGAATTTAATTTTCATAACTTTCCTTAATATTAAGTATTTCTATGGTGATATTAGCGTATTTTTATGCCAAATTTCACTTAAAGTGACAACCCTGGCTGCCCACAGAAATTTATTAGCTTCTTTGATAACATCAATTCTTTTGCATTGATTGAACTCAAAGGAATCTAATGCCCCGTTTTGCCGCCAACCTCACCATGCTGTTCAACGAAGCACCGTTCTTGGAGCGCTTTGCGCTGGCTAAGACAGGTGGCTTTAAGCGCTTTGCGCTGGCTAAGACAGGTGGCTTTAAAGCTGTCGAATTTCTCTTTCCTTATGCATTTGATGTGCAAGACATTAAATCTGCTTTAGATAACAACGCCTTAAAGCTGGTTTTACATAACCTGCCAGCAGGCGATTGGGATGCTGGAGAGCGCGGAATCGCCTGTCTACCCGATCGGGTTGCTGAGTTTCGTGCTGGCGTTGCCAAAGCGATTGAATACGCCACTATTTTGGGTGTGCCCCAGCTCAATTGCCTAGCCGGTAAAGTGCCTGCAGGCGTTAACCCCCAGTTACTTCACGATACCTTTGTCGCCAATTTGCAGTACGCTGCTAGCGAACTCAAAAAAGCGGGACTAAAGCTCTTGATTGAACCGGTCAATACCTTTGATATCCCAGGCTTTTATTTATCCAAGACCGAGCAGGGCATTGCCATTTTGGATGCAGTTGGCGCCGATAACGCTTTTTTGCAATACGACATTTACCATGCTCAGCGTATGGAGGGTGAACTGGCCAACACGATCCAAAAGTACTTGAGCCGCATTGCCCACATCCAGTTGGCAGACAATCCCGGTCGCAATGAACCCGGTACTGGTGAAATCCACTACAACTATCTCTTTGGCTTACTAGATCGCCTTGGATACGCTGGCTATATCGGTTGTGAATACAAACCCCTTAAATCTACCGAAGCTGGCCTGGGGTGGATGGGTCAATACGAACAAGAATAAACAAGGAAGACACCATGAGTAAGTTAAAACTAGGATTTGTTGGTCTGGGCATTATGGGCGCTCCTATGGCGGGCCATTTAGTAGCTGCTGGCCATGAGGTATATATCAACACCCGTAGCAAGGTTCCGCAAGAGCTGGCCAATAGCGCCGCAATCCCATGTGCTAGCCCCGCAGAAGTCGCTAGCAAGGCGGACATCATTATCACTATGGTGCCTGACACCCCCGATGTAGAAAAAGTCCTCTTTGGTGAAAATGGCATCGCTCTAGGCTTGAGCAAGGGCAAGATCGTGGTCGATATGAGTTCTATCTCACCAATCGCTACGAAAGAGTTTGCGCAAAAAATCAATGCGCTCGGTTGTGAGTATCTCGATGCCCCCGTCTCAGGAGGTCAGCTTGGTGCTAAAGGCGCCACGCTCACCATCATGGTAGGCGGCAGCGAAGCGACTTTTGCAAAGGTAAAGCCTGTATTTGAATTAATGGGTAAGAACATTACGCTAGTTGGCGCTAATGGCGCTGGTCAAATTACCAAAGTAGCCAATCAGATTATTGTGGCCTTAAACATTGAAGCGGTTGCTGAGGCCCTGGTGTTTGCCGCTAAAGCTGGCGCTGATCCTGCCAAAGTACGTGAAGCACTCATGGGCGGTTTTGCCAGCTCAAAGATACTAGAAGTGCATGGTGAGCGCATGATTAAGCGCACCTTTGATCCGGGCTTTCGAATCGAATTACACCAAAAAGATCTAAACCTCGCTCTTAGTAGCGCCAAAGCATTAGGGGTCTCATTGCCCAATACGGCAACCGCTCAAGAGCTCTTGAACTCCTGTAGCGCTCACGGTGGCAAAGCCTGGGATCACTCCGCCATGGTGAGGGCGCTTGAAAAGATGGCGAACTTTGAAATTGGGCAGAAGGGTTAAGG
>NZ_NCJB01000407.1:0-1852 GCF_002282275.1 Polynucleobacter sp. 39-46-10
ATCATTTAATTTAGGAACAATCAGAGTCACTTTCACACCACGACCAGCTGCTGCCATCACCGAAGCGATGCGTAAGCGCTATCAGGCTGATAAACAACTACTACCAACTGAAGGCAGGGCGTTGAGTCTCTTGGCAGAAGCTAAAAATGGTTCGCCAGTGATTGCTGGTAACCAAATTGAACTCTTTACAAATTCTCTGGAAATCTTGCAGTACTTTATTGACGAGATTAATCAGGCTAAGAAAACATTGCATTTGGAATTCTATATATGGGCTCTAGGCGGCGATGCAGATCGTGTCGGCGAGGCGTTAATCGCTGCAGCTAAGCGCGGTGTGACTTGTAAAGTGCTATTGGATTCTTTGGGTAGTAAAGACTGGTTTAAGTCGACTTGGCCTAAGCGCTTCAGAAATGCTGGTATTCAAGTAACTGAGGCCTTACCGATTCAGGTTGGTCGCTTTCAATTTCGGCGTGCTGATTTAAGACTGCATCGCAAGATATTTGTGATCGATAACACCATTGTTTGGACTGGCAGTATGAATATGGTGGATCCGCGCACATTCAAGCAGGACTCGGGCGTAGGTGAGTGGGTAGATGCGATGGTCAGAATTGAAGGCCCTGTAGCATCTCAGTTTGAGCTGACATTCTCGTTTGACTGGAGTGTTGATAATTCCAAGATTAAGCACTTTAGCAATGTAGTGCCAGCTGCCAGCCCACTAGAAGGGAAGGTATTGGCTCAAGAGTTTTCTTCTGGACCGGTATACCGTGACGATATCTTGTACCAGGTATTGCTCTCAGCCATCATGGATGCACGTGAAGAGCTCACCATTACCACGCCTTACTTTGGTCCTGACGATGGTTTGATTCAGGCGCTGATGGCAGCAGCTGGTCGTGGTGTGAAAGTGACTCTGATTGTTCCTAAATTAAATGATTCCACATTAGTCGCTTGGAGCAGTCGTAGCTTCTATTCTGATCTCATGAGTGCCGGTGTGAATATTGCTGAGTTTCATGGCGGTCTATTGCATACGAAGAGCCTGTTAATAGACAAGCGAGTTGCTATTTTTGGCTCAGTGAACTTTGATCAGCGTAGCTTGCGTCTCAATTTTGAAATTAGTTTAATCGTCTATAACGATGAGTTTTGCGCAAAGCTCGAAACCTTGATCGAGGCCTACTTGGCTAAATCAGATATGGTCAATCCAGTAACTTGGGCTAAGAGACCGCATTGGCATATTCTGCTGGAGAATGCGGCTCACCTGACATCACCCTTACTTTAAATAGAGCCCTTACTCCGCATCTTTGCAATCTCATTAGCAGCAATACCAAGCTCAGTCAGAATAGCTTCTGTATGTTGACCTACTGCAGGTATCGCATCCATGCGGTAGTCAAAACTGTCATTGCTGCCCGGGGGTAGCAATGCTGGAATAGGGCCTACAGGTGATCCCACTTGAACCCAGCGATCTCTTGCTTTGAGTTGATCGTGATTCCATAAACCCTGCATATCATTTAGACGAGCATTAGCGATTTGCGCTTCATCTAGCTTTGCAATCACTTGCTGGGTAGTCAGTTTGCTAAAACAAGCATCAATAATGGAGAGGAGTTCATCTCGCTTTTCATTACGCTTGAAGTTTTTATCAAAGCGCTCATCTTTAGCTAGTGCTTGATTCTCAAGTACGACTTCACAGAATAAAACCCATTCACGATCATTCTGTAGGCCAAGCATGACGGTACCGCCATCACCCGCTTTAAAGGGGCCATAAGGATAAATCGTGGCATGGGATGCGCCATTGCGAGGAGGGGGCGTAGCGCCCTCATAGGCGTAATAGAGTGGGTAGCTCATCCATTCACCCAAAGACTCC
>NZ_NCJB01000408.1:0-1850 GCF_002282275.1 Polynucleobacter sp. 39-46-10
TATTTTTATAAGCGCAGATTATTTGCCAGTCCATGTAGGTGGTTTGCCTGCCAAAAATGCAGCAACCCCATTCTTAAAGTCATCACTGCCATAGCACTCTCGAATCAAATCGCTGCAATCCGGCAAGTTGTTCTTCATTATTCTTGTTAGAGTTTGCTTAGTAGATTTTTGTGTGATGGGCGCTAACTTCATTAAACGCTCTGCCAACTGATTTGCTTCATGCTCAAGTTCTTCAGCAGGATACGTAGCCAATAGATAGCCCTTCTGTAGTAATTCTGGTGCAGTCACGAGCTCAGCTAATAGCAACATGCGTTTGACAATATTCACATCAAGGTGCGCAACAAGCCAAGCAACATTAGCAGCGGATAAACAATTACCTAAGGTTTTGGCAATAGGGACTCCAAAGCGCGCATCTGGCGTAGAGATACGAAAGTCACAGCAACTCGCAATAGCAAGTCCACCACCTACTGCCATGCCATCAATGACAGCGATGGTGGGGATAGGCAACATGGCTAATGGAGCAAGGTAGCCATCAATTTCCTCTTCATACTGAATGCCGTCCTCACCATCCTGAAAAGTAGAAAACTGGGCAATGTCACTGCCAGATACAAAAGATTTACCACCGGCGCCGCGCAGAATGGCAACTCGTACCGAGGAGTTCTTAGCCAAATCTTGGCAAATGCTCTTTAAGCTTTGATACATCTGGGCAGTCATGGCATTTCGCGCAGCTTCATGATCAAAGGTAATCAATGCCATACCATTACGAAGCTCTAAATGAACTTCGGCAAGTGACGGCGTTTTGGAAGCTTCGGTATTAGCCATGAAATTGATCAATGAAGCCTAGTAAGTAGGTGCACAACAAGGTCTCTCTATTTGTTTTATATTGATAGCTATTATTAGCACTTCATTCTAAACATAAAAATAATTGAGACAAAATGAACGCTTTAAATAGTAAACCCCTGCCACTGGCAGGAGTTCGAGTGCTTGATGTGAGTCAAGTCATGGCAGGCCCCTACTGCTGTATGTTGCTTGCCGACCTGGGTGCAGATGTCATCAAAATTGAACCTCCAGGTACAGGTGACCAAACTCGTGGCGCCATGGGATTCAAGATGAAAGGTTCAGATAGCATGGGCTTTCTGAATATGAATCGTAATAAACGTAGCGTTACTCTCAATCTGAAAACTGACGCTGGCAAAAAAGTCTTCTTTGAATTAGTGAAGACTGCAGACATCTTGGTAGAAAACTATCGACCTGGGGTTATGAAAAAACTCGGCATCGATTACCAAACACTCAAAGATATCAACCCAGGTTTGGTCTACGCTAGCATCTCTGGATTTGGTCAAACAGGTCCATGGGCTGACCGCCCAGGTTTTGATTTGATGGCACAGGCCATGTCTGGCGTCATGAGTGTTACCGGCTATCCAGATGGTCCTCCAGTAAAAGCTGGTGTGCCTGTTGCCGATATTGGTTGCGCCCTCTTTGCAGTCTATGGAATTCTGTCTGCTTATATTGGTAAAACCAAATCAGGCGAGGGTCAATTCATTGACGCATCTTTATTTGATTCTGCGCTGGCATTCTCCATCTGGGATACAGCGCAGTACTGGGGAACTGGTGTTGAACCCTACAAGCTTGGTACTGCCAATCATATGAGCGCACCCTATCAGGCCATGAAGGCCTCTGACGGCTACTTTGTCATGGGTGCTACCAATCAAAAACTATGGAAACTGCTCTGCGACAAAATTGGACGCCCTGAATTATTTGAAGATCCACTGTTCAGAACCAACCCACTGCGTTTAGCCAATCGCTTAATACTGGCAGCTGAACTTGAAAAAACTTTCGCAAGTAAGACT
>NZ_NCJB01000409.1:0-1846 GCF_002282275.1 Polynucleobacter sp. 39-46-10
CATCATGTCTGATTTACGTGAGTCAGGTGCGATTGAGCAAGATGCTGACTTAATTATGTTTATCTACAGGGATGAGGTTTATCACCCCGATACCACGACGGATAAGGGTGTAGCGGAGATTATTATTGGTAAGCAGCGTAATGGTCCCATTGGCACAGTGCGCCTCAGCTGGCAAGGCCCTTATACCAAGTTCGATAACTTGGCGATGGGATCTATCGGATACTCTTCTGGTGGATATGAACCGTTCTAAGTAATTACTTCAATTTAAATTAAAAGCCTCGCAATAAAATGCGAGGCTTTTTAACTTCATGAGACGGTATTTACTTGCCACCTTCACACTTCTTAATAGATGCCTCTTTCGCAGCACCATATAGTGGCTTGCCATCCTTACTCACAGCTTTGGCTTCGCAACCAGAATTCGCTGCGGAACCCATACATTTTTTAATGGATGCATCTTTGGCTGCGCCATATAGTGGCTTGCCATCTTTGCTGACAGCTTTGGCTTCACATGCAGCCTGATCAGCGGATGCAATTGATGGAATTGCAAAGCTCAATGCAATACTTAAGGCGATGATGATTTTCTTCATTTTTACTTTTCCTAGTTGGTTGCTATGAAATTAACTTTGCTTCATGATCATATTTTGTGAGGCGATAGGTGCTGGGAATCCAGCCGCCGTCAATTCCTCACTCATGACGCGATTGCTATCAAAATAGACTTGCCAATAATGATCGTTATTGCAGTAAGGGCGCACTGCCAATACTGGACCAACAAGATTGAACTCCAATATATTGACTTCAACCGCTGGATCTTGCAAAACATTTGGGATAGCGGATATCTTTTCACGTAAAAGTTGCATCGCAGCGATTTGGTCGGCGGCTCCCGCAATTTGACATTTAAGGTCTACCCGGCGATAAGGGCTATGGCTAAAATTTTGAATTGTGTCACCCAAAATTTTGGTATTGCCAACCATTGTTGCAATATTGTCTGGCGTATAGATAGTTGATGAAAAGAGTCCAATCTCTTTAATAGTTCCCGTTACACCGCCTGCAGTCACGAAGTCACCAACCTTGAAGGGACGCAACACAATTACAAATACGCCTGCTGCAAAATTAGAGAGCAGACCAGCCCAGGCTGCGCCAATTGCAATACCGGCAGTAGCAATTAAAGCAGCAAAGCTAGTTGTCTGAATACCAAAATAGCCCAAAATACCAATGACTAGAAGGATATTGAGGGTGACAGAAACGACTGATCCTACATAGCGCAGAATAGTTGGATCTAGT
The DNA here is from genome assembly GCF_002282275.1 of Polynucleobacter sp. 39-46-10. Taxonomy (NCBI): domain Bacteria; kingdom Pseudomonadati; phylum Pseudomonadota; class Betaproteobacteria; order Burkholderiales; family Burkholderiaceae; genus Polynucleobacter; species Polynucleobacter sp. 39-46-10. Next base: position 1,282 of record NZ_NCJB01000409.1, read on the forward strand.
TTTTGTTGCTCTAGACCTTTGCGAAGAATGCTAAGAGCAAAGCCAATCAGCCAGCGTCCAATCACCCAAAAGGCGATTGCTGCCAAAATTTTTAGACCAATATCAGTTGCTGCTGTGACTAGTATTTCTTGAATACGGTCTATATCTATTTCTTTCATTGCTTCATTCCTATATTGGTTAAATGCAAAATTCTAAAATTTATATTCATAGGATTATTTCTAAAAACCATCAATCTAGATATTAGCCCTTGAGTTAATAGATATTATCCAAATGGCTAATTATTATTTACATACCAAAAGAGCACCTCCGGAGCAGATTAATTTAATTTTTACGTATATGTAGATATGAAATACCCATTTTTCTCGTACCAATTTTCCTTATTGGGTCTATTAGGCGCCATATTCATTGTTGCTTCATGTGGACCCGTATTAGCTCAGTCTACAGGGGGTTGCGATTCTTATGCTCCAAATACTGCAAGCGGTACTTCTCAAACGGTGAGTTGTAACAGTAGCATCAGTCCTGCAGCAACAGAGGGTGTTACTTCAACTGCGAATTCTACAAGTAT
>NZ_NCJB01000055.1:0-12947 GCF_002282275.1 Polynucleobacter sp. 39-46-10
AAACGGCCCTAGTAGCGCTGAAATCGCATGGCGATGCTTTGCAAAGAATCGATAACCCACATTCCAAACAGGTATAAGTGCAGGCCTAGAAAAAAGCCATGCAAGCTTAGGTAGATTGGCGCGACTATAGGCCGCGGAAAATACTTCAACACCTTGAATCATCTCACCATCATCGTATTGCGCACACATAGAGGCCAGCGCTTGATTGCAGGAAACACCTACACTCTCAGGAGAATATTGATCTGAATTAATGTCTACAAAGCTCAGAAAGCCCGCTTGATTACGCCCAGACAGAAATTGAATCTCAGCCTGACATAAAGGGCAAAGGCCATCATAAAACATGGTGAGCTTTTTCATGGTGCTGATTTTTGCTTGTACTGAGTTGCACAGTAAGCGCGAGTGACCAACTTACTACGCAGAGCGACGTGCTTGGTTGCCCTGCCCGTTACCCGTTTACGCCACAATTCAAATGAGTTACGCTTAAGTTGCTTTCTCATCAAAGCAATCACTTGAGGCTCGGAGTACCCAAAAGTAGCCTCAATAGCATCAAAAGGTGTGCGATCTTCCCAAGCCATCTCAATTAATCTCGAGAGATCAGCTTCTGATAGCGTTTGGGGTAGGCGCGTTGTCATCAAGCAAGTTTAAGACTTATTCAATAAACTGGCTGAGACTCCATTCACCCCCTTTATTGATGCCATTAATCCCCATACCCTTCCGCGCACTTGTCATTGGCTCCTCAGGAACCATTGGGTCGGCCTTTCTCGAGCTACTGAATAGCGATCCAGCATGCTCGGCAGCCATTGGCATTCATCGAAACTCTATCAGCCCAATTGACTATCAAGACCTCAGCACGATTGAGCGTGCAGCCAAGGCTCTAGCTGGAGAGGCGCCATTTCAGTTAATCATTAACACCACTGGGATATTGCACTCTAGCGATTGGATGCCAGAAAAGAAACTGGATGATCTCAATGCTGAGCAATTGCAGATGTTGATGCAAATTAATGCCATCGGTCCAGGATTAACAATTAAGTACTTTTCTAAGTTACTGGATCCTAATCAATCCGTCATGGCTACACTCTCCGCCAAGGTCGGGAGCATTGAAGATAATCGCCTCGGCGGGTGGTATAGCTATCGTGCCTCTAAGGCAGCACTCAATATGTTGATCAAGACAGCATCAATTGAATTCTCCAGAACCAAACCAAACACCGCGCTGGTGGCACTCCATCCAGGGACTGTGAACTCTCGCTTATCAAAACCGTTTAAGGGTGAGCAAATTGGCCGACCTCCCTTAGATGCTGCTAACGATATTTTGAATGTTCTTCTCTCCCTGAATAAAGAAGATTCAGGGAGCTTCATCACTTACTCTGGCGAAAGACTACCTTGGTAGCTAACAACACAAGATGACCTATTTTTCCCATATTTTTCTTGTGCTACTCATGCTTGCCGGAGTGCAAACTACTACCCTCGCTCAAACTGAGTTCGCTAACGCGATGCAAGATGGTCAACATGTTTTACTCATGCGTCATGCTGATGCGCCTGGGTATGGCGATCCTCAGGGTTACCAGCAAAGCCAATGTTCTACACAACGCAATCTAGGCGAGCGTGGCAGGAAACAATCTCAGGCCACTGGAGATTGGCTATCAAAGCAAGGCATTTCTAAGGCACAGGTCTACAGCAGCCCTTGGTGTCGTTGTGTTGACACTGCAACCCTTCTCAATAAGGGTACAGTTAAAAAGGAGGTGGCACTTGGGTCTTTCTTTGATGATATGAGTCAGGCTAAAAAACAGACTGAAGATCTAGCAAAGTTGATTCAGGCTGAGCGTATTCAATACCCAAAAGCACCAATCATTATGGTGACCCACCATGTCAACATTCAATCCTATGTTGGCGAGGTTGTTAACTCAGGTGATATGGTCTTAGTCAAAGTCAATTCCTCGGGTCAAGCCGTGTCTCACAAGCTCTACCGCAGTCCCACCAGCCTATAACTTCATTCATCCATCCCTTCATCACTACTTAAAGAGCATCCATGTCGACTGAATTACCTCTAAATGTTTTAGGCCAGCCACTGGTTCCCTGCTCCTTTGATCCTTTGACAGGATTTTTTAGAGATGGTTGCTGCAAAACCAATGAACAAGATCTAGGCAGTCATTTGGTTTGTGCGATTGTCAGCAATGACTTTTTGCAATTTAGCCTTAAGCGCGGCAATGATCTGATTACCCCAAGGCCGGAGTACCAGTTTCCAGGGCTGATTGCAGGTGATCAATGGTGCCTCTGTCTCAATCGCTGGATCGAAGCTCTAGAAGCCAACTGTGCGCCGATGATTAAGCTAGAAAGCACCCACATCAAAGCTTTGGAGAAAGTCTCTCTAGAAGTCCTAGAGCAATACGCAGCTGTGGAACAGTTATAAAACCCTGTTAAGACGAGAGCCAACGCTTGCGGTAGATTCTCTGAGAATCGTGGTCTTGAGTTTGCTTGGCCACATTGAAGGGTCTACCTCCCCTAGGGTCAGTGCCGCGTCCAGCGATATACAGCCAATTACCCTGATTACTGTAAACGTCATAATCTATTAACTGGGATTCAAACCAGGCTGCGCCAGCACGCCAGTCACCCTGCATATCGTATATCCAGTAACTTGCCACAATCTGACGCATCCGATTGGAGAGATAACCGCTTTGATGTAATTCGCGCATACCTGCATCCACTAGTTCAGCGCCCGTATTACCGGTACGCCATTGCTCAAAGCTCGTAGCATAGGATGGCTTTACAGGCACGCCTGTTAAGCCACCTGCCCAATACAACTTCTGACCGTACTTAAAGTGAAGAAAGCGGAAATAGTCACGCCATAGCAATTCAAACCAAAGCCAATAAGTACCATCATTAGCGCCATAACGATCCTCATAGTCACTTAATTGCGCTGCTATATCGCGCGCTGAGAGGCAGCCCAAGGCAAGCCATGCCGAAAACTTACTGGAGTAATCCATTCCAATGAGTTGATTACGAGTCTCCTTATAACTATCAGGCAAACGCCGCTCAAGATATTGCTCGAGGTGGGCCTGCGCATGACAGGATCCCCCTAGTAAATAGGGGTGAGTGAATGATGAAGAGGTAGAAATTCCCTGGCTTGTGCTTTGAGTCAAACTTGAGGCCAGCTCAGGAATACGCTGGGGAGCATCTATTGGCTTAGCAAACTTCAATTGCGCCCTCTCAACCTCACGACGAAATGCAGTAAATACATCAGGCATTTTTTCCAGCTCAAATGGGAAGGTCTGGGGATCCAGCATGCTAGATTGCCAGAACTCTTGAACATCAACACCCTGCTTCTGCAAAATTCGCACTTGCTCAATTTCTTCAGGCGCTTCGATTTGTTCGCAGTAGATTACATCGGCAGCATAAACTTGAAATAGTCCCAGCAATACTTCTGCTGACCTACCAGAAAACTCCAGCAAGTCTGAGCCCTGTGCTCGTAACTGAGACCCTAAGTCATCCAAGGATGCCCTTAAGAAAGCCTGCTGATGAGTCCCTTGTCGCTTGAAGCCATAGACTGTTTCCTGCTCTTTTAAGTCATGGATGTAAACCGGCAAAAGATGGTCCGCATTTAAGCAAGCTTGTGTAAATGCCGGGTTATCCGCTAAACGCAAATCATTGCGAAACCAGTAAATCAATGTACTCATAGATTACGCTAAGTCTTGCTGCCAGATTTTTTCGAGCGGCAGGCATCAGAGCAATATTTGACCTCATCCCAATTTTTAGCCCAAGACTTACGCCAGGTCATCTCTTTGCCACAGACGAGGCAAGTCTTGCTGGGCAAAAAAGATTTATTACCCTTAAAACCTACTTTTTCAGATCGAGACATACCTACCTTTAGAAAAACGAATAGACTCACATGCATACCACATGCTTGAGACAGCCCTTGAAAGCTTTTTATACCGACCACTATGTTTTACCACTTCCACCGGGGCATCGCTTTCCGATGGAAAAGTACAATCAGTTACGAGACCTCGTCAACAGTCTAGAGGGAGTCGAGCTTGTGGAGGCACCAGCTGCTTCGGATACGCAGATTCTCTATGCCCATGACCCCCACTATCTAATCAAAGTCATTTCAGGAAGCCTTAGTCCAAAAGAGCAACAGCAGATTGGCTTTCCTTGGAGTGAGCTCATGGTGGAGCGCTCTAGGCGCTCGGCTGGCGCTACTATCGCAGCCTCCAAAGCCGCCTTAAATGAAGGCTTAGCAGCAAATCTTGCAGGTGGTACACACCACGCCTATCGCAATATGGGTAGCGGCTTCTGCGTGTTTAATGATTCAGCAATTGCAGCAAGGGTATTGCAAAAAGAAATTTATCCAAAACTCAATGTAGCCATTGTGGATTTAGATGTGCACCAAGGTAATGGCACTGCAGCTATTTTGCAAAACGATTCTTCAATATTTACCCTCTCCATCCATGGTGAAAATAATTTCCCATTCACCAAAGAACAAAGTGATTTTGATATTGGACTACCCAATGGATGCGAGGATGACGATTACCTAAATGCTGTGAATCAAGGCTTAGAAATGCTCGATAGATTCAAGCCTGATTTCATTATTTATCTAGCTGGCGCTGATCCACATGAAGGAGATCGACTGGGAAAACTCAGTGTAAGCAAAGAGGGAATGCGTAGGCGAGATGAATGTGTTTTTCAGTACGGCTTAGATCGCCAAATCCCAATTGCATTTAGCATGGCTGGCGGCTATGGCAAAGAAATTCAATCAACCGTGGATATTCATTTTCAAACCATTCAAACTTCACTTCGATACCAACAACAATTTTCTTAAATCAATTTTTCTTTGCTGGCAGAGTATTCAGAGTTTTTGCATCATTAAGCTGCTTGTCTACCAAATATAGCGTGCCGCCATAGTTCGCCTGCAGGTCGTAGCCAGATAAACCCACTGTGTAGATTGAAATATAGGGATTAAATGAGCGCACAATTCCGCCAGAACCCGCAGAGAAATTGGCATCAACATCCATGCCACCGCGCTGCCCATCAATAGAAGTTAATAAAAACTGATCAATGGCATCGGTATTTTTAAAGGCAATTACTTGGTATTGCTCCTGATAACCTGCGCCAACCCCCTCGCCCGTTTTCATTTCCTCCATAAATACTGGTTCGGGGCGACGCTTATCGAAGAGCACGCCCTCACCTCTAGCAAGAACTAGCAATACAACGTTGACGTTGGTCGTATTGAAGACAGCATAGCCCGGAGCAGCCTCGATCTCTTTTTTCAAAGCTGGATTTTGCTTGATCAAAGCAGCCAAACCTGTCTTAGACATCGTCAGCGTAGCTTGTCGTTTCTGAAGGATTTCTTGGGCCGTTAAAGGCTTCCCTTTACCTCCAGTAGACTGACAGCCGACCAGAATGAGCGCACAAAAGACGACCAATAACCTTGAAACCAATAGCATACAAGCCTAAATGAATAGATATGAATTTCATATTTTATATGGTTTACAGAGCTATTAAGGCACACGATGATCCTAAATACCCACCAAAGTCATCGCCTTTATATCCAGGTCTAGATAAAATACGAGCTCTATGTATCACGCTCGATTCTTCGTTCTCTTAATTACTTTTTTCACACCATTCATGACGTGGGCAATCGATTTGCAACCAAACGATATTGTTGCCCCTCTACCCAATAAAAATTACGTCACAGTGAGTTACCTGAACACCGAGAACAACACGCTATACAGAAACGGAAGTGTTGCCTCAAGTGGCGCCGTTATTGATACCCAGAGTGCGATTTTTCGCGGCACCAGAACATATGATCTCGGCAGCCTGCCAGCGGTCAGCTTTATTCAACTACCCTATGGCTCCATTCAACCAGGGGGCTCACTAGCAAGCCAAGCAGGAAATACTGGGGTTGGTGATCTCACTATTGCAACAGCGATATGGCCGTATCACAACAGAGCCATCAGAACCTACCTTGGCCTAGCAGGATACCTTATTAGTCCCACTGGCAGTTATTCCAGTCAGCGTGCCTTTAATGTTGGTGAGAATCGCTTTCGCACGGACCTACAGATGGGCTTTCAAACGCCGATCACTTCCAATGTGGATGGCATGATTGCGGTAGACACTATGTGGTTTGGCGGCAATAGTCAATGTGCAGCCACCTGTAATTCGTTAATCAATGTATCACTCAATCAAAAGCCCCTGACCACTACGCAACTTGGCCCAATTTATCGCATCAATGAGATCTTTACCGTGGCAGCCTCTTACTTTTACGTAACTGGTGGCACAACATCAATTAATAACAACTATCAAAATAACGTTGCCAATACACAAAGATTCTTATTAAGCGGGCAAGCCCACACACCAATTGGCAGAATCTCTTTGCAGTATGGTCGAGATACGGAAATCAAAAACGGTTTTGTTCAAACGCGCTTACTTGCTATCCGACTCATGAAAGAGTTTTAATTACTAAACAATACTTATTAGCATTACTTAATACTGATTAGATTTGTAAGCAGTCCAGTATTTCTGCATCTCAATAAATAGAAATGAGGCAGACCAGGTAATTAAGATGAAGCCAGTAAGCGCTTCAACTCCAGTTAAGTATCTCAAGTAGCCCTGAGCCACAATCTCACCGTAGCCTAAAGTAGTAAACGTGACAAAAGACAGATAGGCACAGTCTAGCAAGATGCCATGACCTGAAAGCTCACCAACAAGTCCACCCATGACGGGGAACTGCAAGGTAAAAAAGTAACCCAAGGCAAAAAGCCAAATCTCTAGAACATGCGCCATAAAAATAGCACCAACTCCAATCAGAACCCTAAAGCGTGGGGCAATATGCGCCACCTTAGGCAAGATTTTGTCTAATTGAAAAAGTGCCTCGTAGTGCATCAATATCGCCACAAGAGCTAATGATCCATTAATCACAAAGGCAGTAATAAGTAACATAGAAGAAATTATCCCTCATTTTCAAGGGGATTTCTCATCAGCCAGTGATAACGGTATCGCCTTTCAAGACGTCCACTCTGGCAAAGTATTTTTTTGCGTAAGCGAGCAGCTGTCCATCGGTAGGATGATCCACAGTTTCAATGCCGACTACTTTTTCAGCCGTCAAATGATCATGTTTTGTGGCATGTTTCATCAGCTCTAATTTGGCTGAGCCTGGACCAACAATCAAAATCTCCTTGGATTCTTTGACAGCTTGAATCACTTCATGCAAATAATGTTCATCTGGTCCAGCATGGGCACCACTTACATTCCCGCTTTTATGATGAATATTTTTATGGGTAGACCTTGTCTTAATCACTTCGCTCTCACTTGCAGTGGGGTTGAAATAAATAACATGCGCTTCTTGATGGTCAATCCAAATTACTGAGTGATTAAATGACATATTTTCTCTTTCTAATTAAAAAACGGGGTAGTAAAAAACAATAAAAATGACTAATCCAAAATAAGATCATGGCTAAATAAGTGCACAGAACCATCTACAGCATGGCCGTTCAAAATCTTTTGCTCAGCAATCGAAAGGAGCTTTAATTGATGCGTTTTAAACAATTGCATGGCATTTGTTTCAACGCCATCTGGATCCAAATCCTGAAGTGCTTCATAACTAAAGCTACATTGAAGAGCTTTGCCATCTAGGATTGCTGGATAAGAGACGTCACCATTTTCTAAAATGGCTGCAGGGCCAACGAATTCAAGTTTCATGGGGGCTCACTTTATTAAAAATAATCAAATAACATTAATATTTTGAAACCTATGGGCAAAGTGTACTTGATATACATCAAAAACTTTACCCTTAGCTAGCGTGCATCCATCTTTCGCTGTGCCAAAAAGTTTTGAGCGGTTCTCGCCAAATGAATATCATGGTTTTTGCTTAAGACTGTAGATCGCCTCAGAAGGTCCTCGGCAGGGATATTGAGAACCGAATCATTGCTCACAAATAGAATTTGATTCATTCGATCATCTTCCACCACCAACACGGATGGGTAAGCAAATACTCGATCGATTCGCTCTTGATAAATCTGATTCAGTCCCGCTGCACCAGAAAAGTTAATCAGCAAAAGACCGTCTGGCTTTAAGCATGCCAGGCAACTAGCATAAAAATCTTCGCTACAAAGTTGAGCCGCCTGCCCTAGCTTGGTATAACCATCTACCAGCAATACATCAAATGTTTCCTCAGTACCTCGTAAATAAGCTGCGCCATCTGCTTCCAGCACCTTAAAGTGGATTCCATTTTCTGGAACATGGAACTTATCCTTAAGTGCAATTACTTTAGGATTATTTTCCAAAACCAAAATAGATGATTCTGGCAAGTAATGATGGCAATACTTAGCAAGTGAGCCTCCACCTAAACCAATCATGGCAATACTTTTAGGATTGGGATGAAAAAGTAGAAAACCCATCATGGTTTCGGTATAGCTCACCACCAACCGAATGGGGGCCTGAATATCCATCAGGCTTTGTGTGGACTCGCTATCAAAATAGAGTGCTTTGAACTTATTACTTTCGACGATATAAGGCTCGCCTTGTGTACCGTCAAACTTTTCCTTTAACTTGGATAGACCAATCTTCAAAGCATGTAAGCTGGGTGTGCCAATAGCCGTCATTAGCGGTCCACCATGACAGCAGAAAAATTAGGGGCGCAAGATAAATGAATCATGCCCCATGATAAGGGTCAAGATGCTTAGTACCTCAAATTAGGTTAGCAATACCTCGCGAAAGTCATTCACATTTGTTCTGGTGGGTCCTGACACTATTAATGATCCAATTTTTTCAAAGAACTCTGCTGAATTATGTTGTCTTAAAGCATCAAGCAGCGAGAGGCGTGCAGATTTAGCTTGTCTGGCAGTATCGGGCCCATAAATTGCTCCTGCACTAATCTCGGACCCGTCAATGCCGTCACTATCCGCAGAGAGGGCATAAATTCCCTTTTTCCCTTTAATCGTATTAGCAAAACTGAGTAAAAATTCTGTATTTCTTCCTCCACGACCTGAAGAGCAACCAGTGACAGTAGTCTCTCCACCACTGAGCAATAACATTGGCCCAGTGTGTCCATTTTTCAACTTTGACATCTGCATTGCAATTTGACCAATAGTTTCACCAACTTCTTTTGCTTCGCCCTCTAGAGAATCGGACAATATGATTGCCTTGATGCCTTTCAGCTGAGAATAAGCTTGAGCTGCCTTAAGTAAATCACTTGACGAAGACATGACGATGGGAGGAGCCGATTGCGCGAAAATTTGATTGGAAGGCTTTAATGTCTCCAAGTCGCCGTTGAGTAATTTTTCTCTAATGGAGTCTGAAATAGTAATCTGGTATCGCTCAATAATTTCTAATGCGTTCTGGCAGGTCGTTGCATCCGGCAAAGTTGGGCCACTAGCAATAATTCCAGGATCATCCCCAGGAATATCGGACACAAGATAGGTTGTGACCCTCGCTTCTTTGCAGAGCTCTAACAATCTTCCACCTTTAACTTTAGATAAATGCTTTCGAACACAATTCATCTCATGAATATTTGCGCCTGAAGCCAATAGTTGGCGGTTAATATCCCTCTTGTCATTTAAAGATATGCCATCTGCAGGTAGAGGCATCAGAGCTGATCCCCCGCCAGAAAATAAGCAGATCACGTGATCATCTGGCTTAATATCAGACAACATACTCAGCATGGCATGTACCTCCTTATCACCTGCATCATCAGGCACTGGATGGGCGGCCTCGACAACCTGAATTCTTTCGCAGGCAATTCCATGCCCATATCGCGTTATCACCCTACCTTCAATTTTGACAAAGTCTTCTGGACGCCAATATAGGTTAGCAGCATCCTCAAAAGACTTGGCCATTAAACCTGAAGCCTTGCCTGCCCCAATCACAATTAATCTTCCCTTTGGCGGAATCGGGAAAGAATCTCTTAAGGCTACAAAGTTTGGTTTAGCGGCCTCAATGGCGACATCAAACATATCTTTTAAGAAATTAATATTGCGATCTTGTTGTAATTCAGTTTTCATATTTACCCCGTATTGCGTAGTCCGGCAGCTATGCCATTAATAGAAATGTGGATACCTCTTTGTGCAGCTTCATTGTTATCGCCCTCACGACAACTTTTAATTAACTCAATTTGAAGATGATGTAACGGATAGATATAGGGCATGCGACGCTGAATAGATTCTGCTAACTCTGGCGCGTTAGCCAAACGTTTTTTATTTCCTGTAATTAACTCTATAGCAGCGGTTGTTTTATGCCACTCCGCCTGAATTCTTGAGAATATTTCTTGTCGTATTGTTTGATCCAAGACCAGCTCACCATATGCATCCGCTATCGACAGATCACTTTTTGATAAAGCCATATCAATATTCGAGATCAACGTTGTAAAAAAAGGCCACTCTGCATACATTCTCCTTAACAGTAAAATAGTTTCACCAGCCTTACCGTCTGCAGCCTTCTCAGTTAAGGCCTCAATAGCAGAACCCAAGCCGAACCAGCCCGGCAAAGTTAGGCGACATTGAGCCCAACTAAATCCCCAAGGAATTGCGCGTAGATCATCAATCTTCATACCTATCTTCCGAGAGGATGGTCTTGAGCCAAGATTTAATTTGGCAATCTCTTGAATTGGGGTGGCGGTAAAAAAATACTCTGCGAAACCTGGCGTTTCATACACTAGACTCTGGTATGCGCGCATGCTGTTTTCTGATAGCAGACTTGCCGTATCTAGAAACTCGACCGGTAATAGACTCACCTCAGAAAGCAAACTAGCTTCCAGGGTTGCCGATAGCAATACCTCTAAATTTCGTTTTCCTATCTTTGGGTTGGAATACTTTGAGCCAATAACCTCGCCTTGCTCCGTGAGGCGAATTTGACCTTGAACTGAACCTTGAGGCTGAGCCAGAATAGCGTCATAGCTTGGGCCACCACCACGTCCAACAGTGCCCCCTCTACCATGAGCCATTCTGAGTCGGATCCCCCGACCAACGCCATCCTTAAATACTGCGGACAAGGCGAGCTCAGCACGGTAAAGCTCCCAATTGCTGGTAAAAATTCCTCCATCCTTGTTGCTATCCGAATAGCCAAGAACAATGTCCTGCTCGGCACCAGATCGCTTAATCATTTCCAAGACGCCTGGAATGGCATAAAAGTCTTGAATAATTTGACTTGAGTTTCGTAAATCTTTGATAGTCTCGAATAATGGAGAGACAATAAGTTGGCACTGAGCAGAATTTTTTAGGGTGCCGCTGAGTAGTCCACTCTCTTTCTGCAACAACAAAACTTCCAGAAGATCGCTAACGGTTTCAGTATGACTAATGATGTAGTGCCGAATGGCCTCCTCACCATAGAGCTCTCTCAAGGTCTTGGCGACTGAAAAAATCTCCAGCTCTGCTTGAGTGAGCTCACTGTATGGGAAGTTAGGCACCCTAAGCATGCGAGCATCATTTAGGGCTGCCACTAGAATCGATTGCCTTTGCTCTTCCTCTAAGCTTAAATAATCTTGTTCAATTTCAGCGGCCTTGAGTAACTCAGAAATGACTTCCTCATGCTTATCTGAGCTCTGGCGCAAGTCGACGGTTGCCAGGTGAAAACCGAATACCTTAACGGACCGAATGAGCGAAGTAAGGCGCAGATCATTCAGAGCTTTTGGTGCGAATGCTTTAAGTGAATTTGCAATCACGTCTAAATCACCAATGAACTCTGAAGGAGTCATATACCGAATTGTTGCGGCACTATTACGTTCATCATCGCCACCACCCATTAAGTAACGCAAGGTTTCACTAAGGCGAAGATGCATTCCAACCAAAACCTTGCGATATGGCTCATTAACTCTATGAGCATTTCCATCGGATGATTTTTCTGCCAATGCCTTTAACTCTGGGGTCGTAGCAACTAAAAACTCGGATAAAGATAGCTCCCTAGTTAAAAACTGAATTCCCTTAAGGTAATGCTGAAAAATAAGCTTCCCATGGCTTCGCATTGCGTATTCCAAACTGCGAGCATCTACATTAGGGTTGCCATCTCGGTCGCCACCAATCCATTGACCCATTCTCAAAAATGATGAAGGCAACTCTTTTTTCAGCAATTGTTCAAGCTGCGCATATATTTTTGGAATTTCAGTTAAGAATGTAAATTCGTAATACGAAAGTACATTCTCAATTTCATCGGCAACCGTCAAAGTAGATCGGCGCAATAACCGGGTATGCCATATTTGAATAATTCGAGATTGAATTTTTAGGGCATTCGCCTCTAACTGCTCCTCTAATAGAAAATCTCTGTCGACTCCAGCATATAGGGCCTCTAGTTGAATCTGCTCGCGATCGGATAACAATTGCGCAATACAACGCTCTGCATCCAAGATGCTTTTTCTCTGAACCTCTGTAGGGTGTGCCGTCAAAATCGGTGAAATAAAACTCTCGTTTAAGGATTTGACTATCGCCTCATCATCAATGCCTGCTGAATGCAATCGATCAATGGTGAGTTTGATGCTTCCATTCTGAAACTCACCCATTCTGTCTTCCAACTCAAGCTGACGGGCAAAGTAGCGGTCCTCAGCTAAATTTTCTAAGTGGCTGTAATAAGCTAAAGCACGTAATACCGTATTGATATCGTCTGAGGATAGACCCCTTAAAACATTCAATAAGTTTTCTTTAGAGTTTTCCGGAGATTCTGAATACAGCTCTTTTGAATATCTCCTAAGATCCTCAACTACAGCATGAATACCGTCACCCTCCTGAATTCGAATGACGTCACCCAACATTCCATTCAACAAATCTACCTCAATGTTGAATTGCTCTTGGTTGCTACACCTCTTCACAATAGGGGCGGCAATCTCAGGAAAAATATGATGCAAGCTGGGCATACCTATGATGAGAGTGATAAGCCCTTAACCCTTCTGCCCAATTTCAAAGTTCGCCATCTTTTCAAGCGCCCTCACCATGGCGGAGTGATCCCAGGCTTTGCCACCGTGAGCGCTACAGGAG
>NZ_NCJB01000056.1:0-12917 GCF_002282275.1 Polynucleobacter sp. 39-46-10
AGCCAGATGTTGCCTAAAAAGCTTTACTAATCGAATTTAAAAGCTCTCCTCACCGAGAGGCTTTGAAACCCGCTGACGGTGAAACGCAGCGGGTTTTTGTTTTTGAATCGCCAGCAATTTATTAGATATTGAATACCGGGAAAAAATGCCATGAGTCTGAAAGATCAAATCACTGAAGATATGAAAAACGCCATGCGTGCAAAAGAAGTGGCGCGCCTTGGAACGATTCGCCTTTTATTGGCGGCCATCAAACAGCGTGAAGTGGATGATCGCATTGTGATGGATGATACGAGTGTGATTGCTACTGTTGAGAGGATGATTAAGCAGCGTAAAGACTCGATCTCTCAATTTGAAAAAGCCAATCGCGATGATTTAGTTGCGATTGAAGCGGCCGAGATGGTCATCCTACAAGACTACTTACCTGCACAGTTGTCTGATGCTGAAGTCGAAGCAGCGGTAGCTGCAGCGGTTGTATCGACTGGTGCTGCTGGTCCGCAAGATATGGGCAAAGTCATTGGTGTGCTTAAAGGTCAGTTGGCGGGTAAAGCCGATATGGGTAAAGTTTCTGGTTTGGTAAAAGCGGCGCTGGCTAAGTAAGTTAGCAAGCTAAGCCTCATCTACTGCTGATGGCTCTCATACCCCAATCCTTCATTGCCGATTTATTGAATCGTGTCGACATCGTCGATGTGGTTGGGCAGCAAGTGAAACTAAAAAAAGCGGGCGCGAACTTTCAAGGTTTGTGCCCCTTTCATTCTGAGAAATCTCCTTCATTTTCAGTATCACCAACAAAGCAGTTCTATCACTGCTTTGGTTGTGGGGCGCACGGCTCTGCGATTAGCTTTCTCATGGAGTATTCCGGTCTTGGCTATGTAGATGCCATTGAAGACTTGGCTCGTTCTGCAGGATTAGATGTGCCTCGTGAAGAGCGCACTGCGAATGATGTTGCACGTCAACAGCAGACCATGGCTTTAAGTGAGGTCATGAGTGCAGCAGCCGATTGGTATCGCCAGCAACTCAAAACAGCACCGCGTGCAGTGGAATATCTCAAGGGGCGCGGCCTGACTGGTGAGATCGCCAAACGCTATGCATTGGGTTATGCGCCTGATGGTTGGCAGGGTCTTGAAGCAGTCTTTGGTACTTATGCTAATGATGAAGTGGCAAAGACTTTGCTTGAAGGAGGATTACTCATTCAGAGTGAGCAGACTGACAATAATCAGACTGCAAGACGCTACGATCGCTTTCGCGATCGCATCATGTTCCCGATTCGTAATCCTAAAGGTCAAACCATTGGCTTTGGTGGGCGCATCTTAGATCAAGGTGAGCCAAAGTATTTAAATTCACCCGAGACACCACTGTTCTCTAAAGGCAATACGCTGTACGGATTATTCGAAGCAAGACAAGCCATTCGCTCACAAGAATATGTTCTCGTATGTGAGGGCTACATGGATGTCGTGGCGCTCGCACAATTAGGTTTCCCGAATGCGGTAGCAACTTTGGGCACAGCCTGTACTGCGAATCACGTGCGCATGTTGTTGCGCCAAACAGATAAAGTAGTGTTTTCATTTGATGGCGACTCTGCTGGTCAGCGTGCTGCGCAACGTGCATTAGAGGCATGTCTTCCATTGATGTCGGATGACAAAGAGATTCGTTTCTTATTCTTGCCGACAGAGCATGATCCCGATAGCTATGTCCGCGCCTATGGTGCGCCGGCCTTTGAAAAAGTCATCAAAGAAGCTATGTCGATCTCGAGTTTTTTCTTCAAGATTGTTAGTCAAGATCATGAGTTGACAACGCCAGAAGGTAGAGCGCAAACACACCATGCTGCAAAACCTTTGCTGTTATCAATGCCACCAATCGCTCTGCGTACGCAAATTTTGCGTGAGTTGGCTATACGCACAAATTCAACTCCTGCAGAGTTAGAGTCTTTCTGTGGATTAACGGTAGCACCCGCACCAGTGCAGCTGGGTTCTTATGCGGCAACAAATCAACGTGCACCCAACTTCGTACAAGCCAATAGCGGCAACAGAACACAGGGCGCACCCTGGCAAGCATCTAAAGGTTCAGCAAAAAGAGCGCCAGTACAAAATATTCCACCTCCTCAAGCCCCTACCGATTTAGCTGAGCAGATGTTGCGAGTCTTGATTCAGTTTCCGCATCTAGGAAAAGCCTTGGATGCCAACAAAAGGGCGCTTGCCTTGCAGGCCTCTGAGTTGCGTTCGGAAAAAGCATTGGAGCTGATGAGGGATTTGTTGAGTCAATGCGATCGTATTGAATTGATTCCTGGTGAGAATGGCAAGCCACCCTCAGTTGGTGCCGGCGCTTTTGCTTTATTCCAAGAGCAGTTATCCCGAAGTGAGCTAGCTCCGCTCTATGAGGTATTGAGAAAACGGGTGATGGGTTCAGATTTAGACCTCGATGGTGCAGTTGCGGACCTTGAGGGGGCATTCAAAAAGCTCGAGCTCACCCACCTCAAAATGGAAATGACGGAAATTGCTCAAAAGATTGCTGGTAGCACCGCTACAGAGCAAGATCGGGCTCGATATCGCGAGCTGGGCGAAAGATTGAAATTCTCCTAAGAATTTTCTGATTTAGCCTTAGTAAAACCCGAAATTTACCCTATATTTTCAGTATGAAAAGGGGTAAAAAAGTCGCAATCGACTATAATCCTCTATTCCCAGAAAAAAACCGATTTAATTCAGCCACTTGCGCTTTATTTTGAAGAAATTTGGGGCAAGTGGATAAAGTAGCTGCGCCTAAGCAGTCGAGAACAATCATCAGTAACGTGAGTAAGTGCTAATAAATGCCTAATACCAAGAAAAAACCAGCAGCCAAGCCAGCAGCAAAAGCCAAGGCACCAGTTAAACCAGTGACAAAAGCGAAGGCTCCTGCTAAACCAGCGACCAAAGCTAAGGCGCCTACTAAGGCAAGCAAGCCAGTAGCGAAAGCGAAGACGCCCGCCAAGCCTGTAGCAAAAACTAAGACTCCTGCTAAGCCAGTCAAAGCTCCGGCTAAAGCAGCCAAGCCTGTAGCAAAAACTAAGACGCCTGCTAAACCAGCGACCAAAGCAAAGGCACCAGCGAAAGCACCTGCTAAACCAGCGGCTAAAGCAAAAGCTCCGGCAAAAGTAGCTAAGCCAGCAGCCAAGACCCCGGCTAAGGCTGTGACCAAGCCAGCAGCAAAAGTAGAGGCACCTACAAAAGGTAAGGCTGTTGTTGCTCCTAAGATTGAGGCGGCAAAGCCAGCGAAGGCTGCGAAAGAAACTAAGGCAGCGAAAGTAGTAAAAGAAGTAAAGGAAGTCAAAGAAACTAAGGGTAAAAAAGCGAAAGCGGTTGAGGTGGAGGCTGAGCTTGTTGCGACTGAAGAAGTAAAGAAAGGTCGCAAGCCAAAGGCTGACGCTCCTGTAGAGGGCGCTGAGCCAGTATTGACGGATCGCCAAAAAGCGCGCGAGCGTAAGGCAAAAGAAAAAGCGCTCTTAAAAGAATTCGCAGCACAACAGTTGGGCTCTGAAGAGCAGCAAGAATTACGTCGTACCCGCCTAAAGATCTTGATCAAGATGGGTAAGTCCAAGGGTTACTTAACTCATGGTGAAATGAATGACGTGATGTCAGACGAGTTATCTGATGCGGATGCATTAGAAACATTGATCAGCCTCTTAAACGACATCAATATTACTGTTTACGAGCAAGCTCCAGATGCTGAAACACTCTTGCTCAATGAAAATGCTTCAGCAACCACATCTGAAGAAGAGGCGGAAGAAGAGGCGGAAGCCGCTTTAGCTACCGTTGATTCAGAGTTCGGTCGTACAACCGATCCAGTGCGTATGTACATGCGCGAGATGGGTACTGTTGACCTCTTGACTCGTGAAGGCGAGATTGTCATTGCGAAGAAGATCGAAGCAGGCCTTAAAGACATGGTAATGGCCTTGGCTGCTTGTCCTGTCACGATTGGCGAGATCTTGGCAAACGTAGACAAGATTGCTAGTGGCGAGATGGAGATTGATCAGTTCGTCGATGGATTGGTTGACCCTAATGCCGAAGATATTAAGCTAGGACCAGAAGAGCCAGAAGTTGACCCAGATGCTGAAGAGGGTGACGAAGAGGGTGGCGAAGAAGAAGGCGGCGGTGGCGGCGGTGGCGCAGCTACAGCTAACGCCAAGCAGTTAGAAGAATTAAAACAAATCTCTTTAGAGAAGTTTGCAATTGTTCGCACACAAGCTGACAAGATGCGCCGTGCTTTTGATAAAGAAGGCTACAACTGCCCAGCTTACATCAAAGCACAAGAAGCTATCCGTGGTGAGTTGCTTGGTTTCCGTTTGACCGCAAAGAGCGTTGAGAAGTTGTGTGACACCATGCGTTCACAAGTTGATCAGGTTTGGAAAATCGAGCGCGGTATTGTGAGTTTGTTGGTAGATAAGGTTGGCGTCAATCGCGGTGAGGTATTAAAAGACTTCCCGAAGATGTCTATGAACTTAGAGTGGACCGCTAAATTACTCAAAGAGAACAAGCCATACACCGCATTATTGCAACGTAATGTTCCAGCGATTCAGGAACTGCAGCAGAAGTTAATTGATATTCAAACCCGTGTTGTTTTGCCACTTCCAGAATTAAAAGAAGTGAACAAGCAAATGATCGCTGGCGAGAAGCGCGCACGTGAAGCGAAACGTGAAATGACGGTTGCTAACTTACGTTTGGTAATCTCGATCGCTAAGAAATACACCAACCGTGGTTTGCAGTTCTTGGATTTGATTCAAGAGGGCAATATCGGTTTGATGAAGGCGGTAGATAAGTTTGAATACCGTCGTGGTTATAAGTTCTCTACTTATGCAACATGGTGGATCCGTCAGGCAATTACCCGTTCTATTGCCGACCAAGCTCGTACGATCCGAATTCCAGTTCATATGATTGAGACGATCAACAAGATGAACCGTATTAGCCGTCAAATCTTGCAAGAAACTGGTCATGAGCCAGATGCCGCAACCTTGGCACTCAAGATGGAAATTCCTGAGGACAAGATTCGCAAGATTATGAAGATTGCTAAAGAGCCAATCTCCATGGAAACACCAATTGGTGACGATGAAGATTCTCATTTAGGCGACTTCATTGAGGATGGCAATACCTTGGCTCCGGCTGAAGCGGCATTGCATGATTCGATGCGCGATGTGGTTAAGGATGTTCTCGATTCATTAACACCACGTGAAGCAAAAGTATTGCGTATGCGCTTCGGTGTTGAGATGAGCACAGACCATACTCTCGAAGAAGTTGGCAAACAGTTTGACGTGACACGTGAGCGTATTCGTCAGATCGAAGCCAAGGCCCTGAGAAAAATGCGTCATCCAAGCCGCAGCGACAAACTCAAGACCTTCCTCGAAGAAGATTGACCCAAAGACTAACGGGCCTATAGCTCAGTTGGTTAGAGCAGAGGACTCATAATCCTTTGGTCCCAGGTTCAAGTCCTGGTGGGCCCACCAATGAAATCAACGACTTAGGGAGAGATTCCTAAGTCGTTTTTCTTTCTGTGCCGCTAAGTGTGTAAGCAATTTCTACGCATATTCCAGTGCAACCCCAAGAAATGTATAGGCCTCCTGTTGGAGTAATGAACTACTTGTTGGTTGTGGGGCATGGTTGCTAATGGACTGCTTTAATCTAACGCCATAAAAGCTAAATTGAATGTTTAAAATGAATCACCATTAAAAAAAGTACGTCAAATTGCCGCAATGTATTGCTTGCTATCCTAATGCTTATCGTGGGAGTCTTTTTTGAAAAATACTGAAATACCGTTAATTGATGACATTCGCTTATTAGGAAAAATTCTGGGTGATATTGTTCGCGAACAAGAGGGTGAGTCTGTTTACGGATTGGTAGAGCAAGTCAGGAAGTTATCAGTAACCTTTCATCGCGATTCAAATCAGAAGGCCAATCGCGAGCTGAGCAAACTTCTTAAAGGGCTAACTAGTGAAAGCGCGGTAAAAGTGCTTCGGGCTTTCACTTACTTTAGTCATTTAGCTAATTTAGCCGAGGATAGACATCATATTCGCCGCCGTGTAGCATATGAGCGCAATGGCAGCTATCAAGATGGCAGTATTCCTATGGCCATGAAAAAACTACACGCTGCAGGCGTCACTAGCAAGATGATTTCTAAAACGCTAGAGGCAAGCTTAATCTCACCAGTACTTACTGCTCATCCAACCGAAGTGCAGAGAACCAGTATTTTGGAAGCTGAGAGAGACATAGCGAATTTATTGACTATACGTGATCAGATTAAAGAATCATCTAAAGCAAATAATCCACAAAAAGATGCCTTGCTCAATAAAGAGCTTAAAGCCAATGAACAACAAATTCGTGCTCGTGTATTGCAACTCTGGCATACCCGCTTATTAAGATTTACTAAGCTTACAGTTGCCGATGAGATTGAGAATTCTCTGACTTATTACGAGACAACATTCTTAAGAGAAATCCCAAAAATCTATGCCCAGTTAGAAGATTCTCTTGCTGGAAATTCAGTTGCCAGCTTTCTGAAGATGGGTCAATGGATTGGTGGTGATCGTGATGGTAATCCCAATGTCAGTGCCAAGACTCTCGAGTACGCCGTTTCAAGACAGGCCGAAATGGTGTTGCGTCACTATTTAACCGAGGTGCACTACTTGGGTAGAGACTTATCGGTCTCCGCATTACTTTTAAAATTCCCTAAAAAAATGCAAGATCTTGCAGCCAGCTCTCCTGATGCTAATGAACATCGTCAAGATGAGCCTTATCGCAGGGCGCTCACAGGAATGTATTCTCGGCTGGCAGCCACTTTAAAGATGTTAACAGGGGGAAATGCTGCTCGTCATGCTGTAGCGCCTCAAAATCCTTATATCAGCGCACAAGATTTTTTGTCTGATCTTAAGACGATTGAGGCCTCGCTAATATCCCAAGGTGCAAAGGCTCTAGCAGACCGTCGTCTCCACGGCTTGATTCGAGCGGTTGAAGTTTTTGGTTTTCATTTAGCTACCGTAGATTTACGTCAAAGCTCAGATATGCATGAAGCTGTTTTAGCAGAGCTTCTTCATGTCGCATCGATAGAAGCTGATTACTCTAGTCTGTCCGAAGAGCAAAAACGGGAACTCTTGCTATCGCTACTAAGAGACCCAAGACCACTTCGTGTGGTTGGGCATTTGTATTCTGATTTTGCAGAATCAGAGATTACCATCTTTGAAATGGCTAAGAAAATGCGGCAGCTATTTGGTAATGAGACTATCCGCCACTACATCATTAGTCATACCGAGACTGTCAGCGACCTATTAGAAGTCTTGTTGCTTCAAAAGGAAGTGGGTTTAATGCATGAGGTTTTAGGTAAAAAAGCATCTGCTGATCTGATCGTGGTTCCCTTATTTGAAACGATTGAAGATTTACGTAATGCTGCCCCCATCATGCAAGAGTTTTATGCATTACCTGGCACCTTAGATTTGGTAAAGCACTCTGGTGGTGAGCAAGACATTATGTTGGGCTATTCCGACTCAAATAAGGATGGTGGAATTGTTACAAGTAATTGGGAGTTATATTGTGCGGAGCTTGCCTTGGTTAAGGTGTTTGAGCCTTTGGAACAAAAGCATGGAGTAAAGCTTCGCTTATTCCATGGCAGAGGTGGCACAGTAGGTCGTGGGGGAGGACCCAGTTATGAAGCAATCTTAGCCCAGCCCCCTGGAACAGTACGCGGTCAAATTCGTTTAACAGAGCAGGGCGAAGTGATTGGATCTAAATATGCCAATCCTGAGATTGGTAGGCGTAATCTGGAGACTTTGGTAGCAGCCACACTAGAGGCCACATTATTAAAGCCTACTAAGCAGGCTAGTAAGGCCTACTTAGAGGCAGCAGCAAAAATTTCACAAGCAAGTATGAGTGCTTACCGTGGTCTGGTATACGAGACTCCAGGATTTGCGGAGTATTTCTTTGATGCGACACCCATTCGGGAAATTGCTAAGCTAAATATTGGTTCTCGTCCCGCAAGTCGCAAAGCAAGTCAAAGGATTGAGGACCTTCGCGCCATTCCCTGGGGTTTCAGTTGGGGCCAGTGTCGATTAACGCTTCCCGGTTGGTATGGTTTTGGTTCTGCTATTCAGGAATTCTTAAATCAACACAAAGCTGCAGATAGAAAGGCTGACTTGAGTCTTCTGCAAAAGATGTACAAAGAGTGGCCTTTCTTTAGAACCTTGTTATCGAATATGGATATGGCTTTGGCCAAGAGTGATTTAGCTCTTGCATCGCGCTATAGCGAACTTGTTCCTGATGTGAAGTTACGCAAGAAGATCTTTGGCGCTATTGAGTCTGAGTGGAATAAAACAGTTGAAGCTCTGAACTTAGTTACTGGAGAGAAAGTACGTTTGGCTAAGAATCCATCTTTAGCAAGATCTATACGAAATCGCTTCCCTTATATTGACCCACTTCATCACTTGCAGGTTGAATTGGTGCGTCGTTATCGTGCAGGTAAGCATGATGATCGTATGCAAAGGGGTATTCATATCGCCATTAATGGAATTGCAGCGGGACTAAGAAATACTGGCTAGATTTTAGAAATGACTACACATTTACTTACACATCGACGCTGAACACCCGTAGACCCCCTGTTTATGGGGCTCTATCATGGGCTTCTGCTCTCATAATCCTTTGGTCCCAGGTTCAAGTCCTGGTGGGCCCACTAATGAAATTATCGACTTAGGGAGAAATTCCTAAGTCGTTTTTCTTTCTGTGCCAAGAGGTATATAAGCAATCTCCACACATCTTCAAATGCAACCCCAATAGATGTATGGCTTGCAATTGGAGCAATTAGCTATTTTTGGATTGTGGTGTGTAAGTGTTGCGTGACCACTTTCAGTGGTTACGGGCAATCCTTCCCCAATGCTCTTAGTCTGTTCTCACCATTAAAAATATGGGTCTATTTTTTGATTTACATCATGTAAGGTAGCAATCTGGGCAATAAAATTAGCCGTTGCCCAGCTTTTATGTCTTATTGAGGATTGCTTCATGGGACAAGCAATTACCGCAGATTATGAATTTTCATTATTAACAAATTTAGACGCTAATTGATGGGTATTGCATAGAGATGAATAAACTTGACGATGTAGTGGATAAGACAGCAATGAACTTCGCTGCATCCCGACGGATGTTCATGAAGTATTCGGTCGGAAGTATTTGCTTGTCCTATTCTGGGATCATTTTTTCCGCGTCATCTCCAAGGCGAGCCACATATCCTATTTCAGATGAGGTTAAGACTACAGTTGATCGTATGCTCTCATTTTCAATGCCAGAGATATTAAAGCAGCCTGGTTCTGGCAAAGGGCTTGCACCGACAGAGCTGCATCGCGTAGATCAGTATAGTAAGTTCGGTTATGGTAACTATACCTATGGCCCTGGTTTACCAATCCAGCAACGCTTTGATTTGATGGATGTGGAGTATACGGGCAAAAATATTAATCGAGTAAATCGTCTATCTTCATTTTTTACTATCAGCGATATTCATTTGACGGATAAGCAGGCAGGTAATCAGCTAATTGCTCTTCAACAGTTAGATTCTGAATTTGGTGCCCCTATGACATCCATCTATTCACCAACCATGTTAACAACCACCCATGTACTTGATGCTGTAGTGCAAACTGTAAATGCCTTGCATGTCACTAGCGGTTTTGATTTTGGCTTATCTTTGGGGGATACCTGTAACTCGACGCAATACAATGAGACGCGTTGGTATTTGGACATCTTGGATGGAAAAGTTATTTACCCTAATACTAGTAATGATGTTTCTCAAGATACTATTTCATATCAGCAGCCGTTTCAAGCCGCTGGATTGTCGCCTGATATTCCTTGGTTCCAGGTAAATGGTAATCATGATTTATTCATGATCGGGAGTGTAGCTGTTGATGCGGATCCTAGCTTAAAGCTTCGGGAGTCCTACATCAACAATCGGATCTGGGCAGTTGGCAATATGCTTCAGCCAATTAAAGGGTCCCCATACTTTCCATGTCTTTTTGATACTACTTCTAACTTAAAGTCACCAGACTTTTATATGGGCACTATTAATGGAGCATCGGAATACGGAGAAATTATTGGGGCTGGCCCAGTCAATACATTTGGTAAACCGCCTTTGAATTCGGCTAATCTCAATCGTCGCTCGCTTACCAAAAAAGAATGGATCAGAGAATTTTTTAATACAAGCTCTTTGCCTAAGGGGCATGGGTATCATTTGGTAGATCCTCTGTACGCCAACGAAGAGCCTGGATTTTCTTGTTATAGCTTCTTGCCAAAGGAAGACATACCCCTGCGAATCATAGTGCTAGATAACGTACAGGATCCCAAGGATCAGAGTCACGACATTCATGGTCACGGATATTTGAGCGCAACCCGTGTTAAGTGGTTGCGTGCTGAATTAATGCGTTCCCAAAAACGTAATGAGCTGGTGATCATTGCATCACATGTGCCGCTTGCTGTAGCGCCTATTGGTAGTGAGATGGAATGGTGGGAATCATCACGTGACCCCAATGCAAAACTTCATAATGCGATCACACTGACAGATTTAATTTCTGAAATTCAGGCTAATGGTAATGTAATATGCCTACTTGCCGGCCATCGTCATGTAAATGCTATTAAAGCATTTAAGTCTCCACCGGGGGCTCCCCCAGAGTATGGTTTTTGGCAGATAGAGACAAGCTCTTTACATGACTTTCCACAACAATTTCGTACGCTTCAGGTTTACTTAAATAGTGATTACACAATCTCTATTGTCGCTATAAACATCGATCCTGCCGTGCGAGAGGGAAGCCCTGCCGAAAGCGGAAGACGCATGTCAATCGCTGCCCAGCAGATTATTCAAAATGACATCCGCCCCAACGCACCTAATGTAGAGCGCGCTTTTGGGGTTATTCCAGTCTCCTCAATGGATCCAACGCGGCCACAGAACAACACTACTGATGACTCAATTCGATATGGCGAGGTAGTAGGAGTGCCATATTCCGCTTCTTATAACGCTGAATTATTCAAGTCGCTAAATCCTACAATGGTCGAGGCATTGAAGAAGAGATTTCCTGCATGAGAGACGATGATGTTTTTGGCTTAATGACGATGTCTGTTGTGATGTCTAGTAAATTGAAGCAATTTTTAGCTGGATTTCTCTTCGTTCTGCTTGGTGCATCTTTTGGGTTGCCAGTATTTGCTGGGGCTCCTTCTGATGTTTTACAGCCGGGACAAAGCCTGGGTATCTATATGGGAATGGACCGCTTGTCAAATCTTCGAGATCTTGGTGGGTATACAACCCTAGATGGAAGATTTGTTGTAAGAGGAAAGGTCTATCGATCTAATGAGTTTTTTGGTATTGATGAAGATTATTTGATCAAACTGCAGCAACTGCAATTGAAGAGTGATGTTGATTTACGTACCCCCGCTGAAATCTCTGCGCAGCCAGATAAGATTCCTACGGGAGTTAAATATATTCAGCTCAATGTAATGGCGGATGAGAATTTAATCGTGACGCCTGCTCAAATAGATACACTTTTTAAAGATCCTAAACTTGCAAGTAAAAAAATGGGTGGGGTGGAAGGGGTTGAGGCCAGTTTTTTCGCACTTTATCGAGATTTTGTATTGCTGCCTAGTGCTCAAAAGTCATATCGAACCCTCTTTCTATCATTATTGAACACCTCTAATGTCCCCGTAGTCTTTCACTGCACAAATGGTAAGGATAGAACCGGCTGGGCTACTGCTGCTTTGCTAACTCTCCTTGGGGTGTCTAAAGAAGAAGTATTGTCTGATTACTTGCGTAGTAATGAGTATCTATTGCCTTTACACCAGAATGAGATCGATAGATTCATTTCTAATGGCGGCGACTCCGGAATTCCAGCTGCGCTTTTTGGGGTAAAGCGTAAATACTTAGAGGTCTCATTTGATGAAATGCATCGGCGGTATGGCACGATTGAAGAATATTTTGCGCAAGGCCTAAGCATTAACACCGCACAGCAAGAGCAACTTCGAAAACTTTATCTAGTGCGCGATAGGGACTTGTAGTGATAGCCTATATTATTTGCTGATTTCTGCCAAAACACGGTGAACATAAAAGACTGGCAGTCCTTATCATCTCATTACTCGCAACACATAACACTGTACATCGATACTGACCACCCGCATACCCCATTTTATAAAGGTCTTTCATTTGCTTCCGATCTCATAATCCTTTGGCCCCAAGTTCAAGTCCTGGCGGCCCACCAAAAAAATAATGACTTAGCGTGAGAACGCTAGGTCATTATTTATTATTGTGTAGTCAGTGTGTAGCAAATATCACCACTAAACCCCAATAAATATATAGCCCTGGATTGGAGCAATCAACTACTTGTTGCCCATGGTTAGCAAGTACTCAAGGACTGCTCTAGGCTAATAACGATCGGTAGAGCGGAAGATTGAAAATCCTTGTGTTGGTGGTTCGATTCCGCTCCCGGCCATCAAGAGTGTGAATAGCCCAACAAGTGGGCTATTTTGTATTCTAGTGCTTCATGGTGCTAAGGCCGAATATCTAAGCTGAAGACAATAAATTTTCTTGGGTCATGCACTCTTAGGGGCGACGAATAAATAAACCGACGATTAATCCTAGTCCAGCAGCAACTGCAACTGACTCCCAAGGGTTGCGATGGACAAAGTGATCTGCACCCTTAGCAGCGGCTTTAGCTTTATCCGTAAGTACATCTTCAAAGTCTGCAATACTTTCCTTCGCACCTGCAAGGGTTTTTAAAGCTTTTGAGCGAATTTTTTTGATTTCGTCATCTGCATGTCCCTCGGTAGCTTCAATCAATGCCTCGGCATCTGCCATGAGCGCTTTGAATTCTCCAATAAATTGTTTGGAAACTGTCGTAGAAGCTTTGGTTATAACTTTATCTAATTTATTCATAATAATTCTCCACTTAA
>NZ_NCJB01000410.1:0-1841 GCF_002282275.1 Polynucleobacter sp. 39-46-10
TAATAAAATCAATAACTTATGAAAATTTATCCCCTCGCCACCCCTATATTTACTTTGGTTTTAGGTACTTTTTGCCTCAATAACAGTGCTTTTGCCCAATTTTCCAATCCTTTTGCACCTCAAAAGACAGTTGCTCAGCAACAGGAGGATATTCTTAAAACGAGCAATGACACCCTTAAAGCGCTATACCAAGTACAGCCCAAGGCAAAAGAACTGATCGAAAAGTCTGTTGGCTACGCCACATTTAGTAACTTTGGCATGAAGATATTCATTGCAGGCGGAGGTACCGGCAGCGGCGTAGTCATCCAAAAGGATGGGCTTAAACCAATTTATATGAATATGGCTGAAGTACAAGCTGGTCTTGGCTTTGGAATTAAATCATTCCAGAACATCTTTGTATTTCAGACAAAAGCTGCCTTAAATGACTTCGTGAATTCCGGATGGACCTTTGGCGGCCAAATGACTGCAGCCGCCAAATACGAAAAAGATGGCGATGCCTACCAAGATGCAGTGGTCGTTGCGCCCGGCGTGTTGATGTACCAATTGACTGACTCGGGCCTTGCCGCTGAAATCACCGGCAAGGGCACCAAGTATTACAAAAATACAGACCTCGATAAATAAGAGGTGTAATTCAGAAGCGTCGAAAATACGATCCCAATAATTAAGGCGTCATCTGCGCATTGAGCTTAGCTTGACTCGGATCATGCAATTTATTGAGCGCAGATAAATACGCTTTCGCTGAAGCGGCAATGATGTCTGGATCAGTTCCAACGCCGTTCACAATACGCCCGCCCTTAGCCAAACGCACAGTCACCTCACCCTGAGACTGCGTACCCGAAGTGATTGCGTTGACCGAGTAAAGCAATTGCTCTGCCCCACTCTTCACCACTTCTTCAATCGCATTCAAGCTAGCATCAACTGGGCCGTTACCTTCAGACTCGGAGCTTGTCTCTTTATCCCCAACCCGGAAGGTGACTTTAGATTTTGGACGTTCACCTGTTTCAGAATGCTGACTCAAGGAGATAAATTTATAAAACTCACCCTCTTCCGCTGCAGCAGAATCCGACATGATCGCAATAATATCTTCATCAAATATTTCTGATTTTTGATCAGCTAATGTTTTAAAGCGAACAAATGCCTCATTCAAATCTGCTTCAGCTTCAATCGCAATGCCCAACTCCTGTAAACGCTGTTTGAATGCATTGCGACCGGACAGCTTACCCAGCACGATCTTATTGGCAGACCAACCTACATCTTCAGCGCGCATGATTTCATAGGTATCGCGATTCTTCAAGATGCCATCTTGGTGAATACCGGAGGTATGCGCAAAAGCATTAGCGCCAACGACTGCCTTGTTTGGCTGAACAACAAAACCAGTAATTTGCGATACCAATTTGGATGCCGGAACAATCTGGGTAGCATCAATGCCGCACACCATCTCGAAGTAGTCCTTGCGTGTGCGCAAGGCCATCACAATTTCTTCCAGGGCTGTATTACCAGCACGCTCTCCCAAGCCATTAATGGTGCATTCAATTTGACGAGCGCCACCAATCTTCACGCCAGCCAACGAATTAGCAACAGCCATACCCAAGTCATTGTGGCAATGAACAGACCAGACTGCTTTATCTGAATTCGGGACGCGGGTACGCAAAGTTCTAATGAACTCTCCATACAACTCAGGTGTGGCATAACCTACAGTATCGGGGATGTTGATGGTAGTTGCACCTTCATTAATTACCGCCTCAACTACCCTGCACAAGAAATCCATTTCTGAGCGATAGCCATCTTCCGCCGAGAACTCAATATCTTCAGCCAAATTTCGGGCAAAACGAATAGAACGC
>NZ_NCJB01000411.1:0-3572 GCF_002282275.1 Polynucleobacter sp. 39-46-10
CGTCTTGTGTAATTTTGCTGACTTGCCCCTCTGCATTTCGCTCCACACTGGCATTGCTACCAGGGCGGGTTTGTCCACGTAACCAGTCAGATAAACCGCGGGCTGGAAGTGGAAGACCTAATGCATTTTGAATAAGAGTATCAGCATCAATTGCTGTAGTGAGTTGACCGTCGCGCTCCAGAATCGCCTCACCAGGTTTAATCGTAATTTTGGCAATGGAGCCGCCCACTGGATTACGAATTTCTAAAACGTCAGTAAGCGCATCTTGAGTCAAGGTAAATCCACCTGATCCACCTTGATTTTTACTTTCAGTAAGGCCGGTGACTTTCACGGCAAAACGCCCGTCCCATGAGCCTTTTAGGGCGGTATCAGCCACAGACCAATCGGGCTTTAAGCGCTTCAAAGTTTCCTTAAGGGTAGGGTTGTTAGCATCCAATTGCTGCCCTTTGCGCCACATATCTTCCGCTTCGATTGGGCGATTCATAACCCACAACACTTCACCGATATGTGCCGCAATATCTGCCTCAGGCTTCATGTTGAATGCTTGTTGAAGTTGTTCGAGCGCAAGAGTATTTTTGCCCATGCGAAAGTTCACCCAACCAAGACTATCCAAAATAAAACCGTCTTTAGGTGAGAGCTGATTTGCTTTACTAATGAGCTTGAGCGCTTCGGGTAATTTTTGGTTTCGATCGGCTAGAGAGTATCCAAGTGCATTGAGGCTATTGACGTCATTTGGATTCTTGCGCAAGATTTCTCGCAAAGTTCTTTCCATCACATCCATGTGCCCAGATTTTTCAGCAGACATGGCATAGGTATAGAGCAGCCCAGGATCTTTTGGCTCTGGCTTTAATGATGAGACGATTTCATAAAAAGCTCTTAAGGCCTCTGATTCATTGTTTGCCTTAGCGAGTAGTGACTGAATCTGTAGCAAAGTTTTTTCACGCTGCGCCGGAGTTTGCTGATTTAGAAGAGAGATGGCGGGTTTGACTGCATCTGACCAGCGTTGATTCAAGATTAAGAGTGTGACAAGCACTTCTTTGGGTTTGGTTTGCTTGGGCCCTGCCAAACTATCCCAGGTTTGAGCTGCTTGCAGCGCTAAATCAGGCGCACCGGCAGTAATGGCTATCTCCATAGCCCTTTGGGCTAAACGGGGGTCATCGAGTTGGCGAGCGAGTTCTAAATAGGTTGTGTATGCCAGACCAGCTTCGCCGCGTTGCAGGGCAATTTCGGAGGCCAAGACTTCAAATACAGCTTGACCGCTATCCAGGCTACTGTTTTGGGCGATAGCATAGCCGGAAGAAAGGCCTAGGCCAAGTCCGCCTGCGAGCAATAAGACCCTTAAAGAAGGCTTTAATGAAAATTTGGTCATGAGCACATTCTAATCCGCGAATCTACAATCCATTTATGCCTGAACTCCCAGAAGTTGAAGTTACCCGCTTGGGTATTGCGCCCCACTTAGAGGGGCGTAGGGTGAGCGCGGTCAAAATTATTGATGGTCGACTGCGTTGGCCGGTGCCGAGCAATTTAAATGCACTACTTTCTGGCCAGAAAGTCTATGGAATAGAACGCAGAGGCAAATACCTCTTAATGGAGTTTGAGGCCGGGTATTTATTGCTGCACTTAGGAATGACAGGTACCTTGCGCGTGCTGCCCAGCAGCGACACCCTGAAACCGCATGATCGCGTGACATTCGAGTTTGGCAAGCTCAGTTTACGTCTGCATGACCCCCGAAAGTTTGGTGCCGTTTTGTGGCACCCGAAATCTAAAGGGCCGAATTTTTCAGCAGAGTTTGAAGGTGATCTCGGCACAGATGTCTTATATCAATGCTCACGCAAGCGCAGTGTTGCCGTGAAGCAGTTTTTATTAGCAGGACAGGCGGTAGTAGGTGTCGGCAATATCTATTGCTCGGAAAGTTTATTTGAGGCTGGCATCCATCCAGCAAAGGCTGCTGGAAAGCTAACGCGTCCACAATGTTCGAGACTGGCTAATGCAGTGAGATTGATTTTGAAAAAAGCGATTGCTGCAGGCGGCAGTTCTTTGAAAGACTTTGTGAATAGCGAGGGCGACCCAGGTCACTTCATGGTGCAAACTAAAGTCTATGATCGCAAAGATCAGCCCTGCAAGGTATGTAAGACGCCGATTAAACAAATAGTGCAGGGTCAACGCTCCACTTATTTTTGCCCTCAATGTCAGAAGCGTTGATTAAGCATTTCGCCACCAAGCTTATTGCTTGGCATGGTAAAGACGGGCGTCAAGGCTTGCCATGGCAGAGTATTCGAGATCCATACGCAGTGTGGGTATCTGAAATCATGCTGCAACAAACTCAAGTAGCGACTGTTCTAGAGCGTTATCCGCGTTTCATGAAACGTTTTCCGAATGTTAAGAGATTGGCTGCTGCACCGGTAGATGATGTTTTAGCCGAATGGGCAGGACTTGGTTATTACACGCGTGCTCGCAATCTTCACGCTTGTGCCAAACAAGTGATGCTGGAATTTGGAGGAAAGTTTCCAGAGGATCCGATGTTGCTTGAACAACTCAAGGGCATTGGTAGGTCTACAGCAGGTGCTATAGCTGCTTTTGCATTTCATGAGCGAGCACCCATTCTTGATGCAAACGTCAAGCGTATTTTGGCAAGACTATTTGGTGTAGATGGCGCTATCCAAGAAAAGGCGGTGAATGAAGAGTTATGGTCACTAGCCAAAACACTCCTTCCTAAAAATTCTTCGGATATGCCGGTATACACACAGGCTCTGATGGATTTTGGGGCAACGTGGTGTACTTCTCGTAAGCCGGTGTGTTTGAGTGGCGAGAGAAAATGCCCATTTGAAAAAGAATGCCAAGCCAATCTCAGTGATCAGGTTTTGTTATTGCCTCGCAAGGTAATCAAAGCAAAATCCCCTGAATTTAATTGCGACATGTTGCTACTGAGACATGGCGATTCAGTCTTACTGCAGAGGCGCCCGGACAAAGCTATCTGGGGTGGGTTGTGGTCGTTACCAGAATCTGCGTGGAGGTCTAAGGAAAAACTCTCTAAACTTTCAGTCAGCAATTCAGCTGCTTTTACTGCTAAAGAGTTGTTTCAGTTGGTGTTGCCAGATGAAAAGACTGCCAGTGTTTTAAAGAGCTTTCAATTCATCGAGCAAGGAGTAGAGATTAAACATATCTTTACCCATCGACGTTTGTGGATGCAAATCTGGCATGTGACATCAAGTGATGCCGTGAAATTCTCTAGTGATAATTTGAAGTGGGTGCCATTGCGTCAGCTTGGAAAATACGGCCTACCTCAACCAATTAAATTGCTACTGCAGGGATTGAGTCTAACTCGCGGTGACGGCTTAAGAAATTAATCTGCAGTGATGACACATCTTTTTGCGGCAGAAAATGCGCAGCAATCCGAGTGACTAAGTAGACAGAGCGATGTTGTCCACCAGTGCAGCCGATAGCAACAGTCAAATAACTACGACCATCTGCAATGTAGTGGGGCAACCATTTTTCAATAAATTGAATAATGTCATTCTCCATGCTCACGACTTCAGGAATTTTTTCCAAGAATTCACGCACAGGCTGATCTT
>NZ_NCJB01000412.1:0-1840 GCF_002282275.1 Polynucleobacter sp. 39-46-10
CCACACTTAAGCCTTGCAGCTGCTATTGGTGCGGCCTGGGCTTTGGATATTCCGTTCAACGTTATCGAAGCTGGAGTTGAAACATTTGTTTCTAGCTCCAATATTCCAGCAGGGGTTTAATTGGAAATCACCCGTATTCGCATGTTGCGCGGCCCAAATTTATGGAGCCGCCATACCGCCCTAGAGGCAATTGTTTCTTGCGATGAAACAGAGCGCTCAATCGATTCAATTCCCCATTTTGAAATCAAGATTCGCGAACGCTTTCCTCAATTAGGAAGTATGCGTCGCGGCGGTCATAATGAAATTCTTTCTCTGGCACATGCCTTAGAGCATGCTGCTTTAGGTCTTCAGTCTCAAGCAGGTTGCCCAGTCACTTTTAGCCGCACAGTACAAACGGTTGATGTCGGCGTCTATCAAGTCGTCGTGGAATACACCGAAGAAGTTGTTGGGCGCATGGCTTTTGACTTTGCTTTTGGGCTCATTCAAGCAACCCTGAGTGATGTGCCTTTTGATTTAGCTGCGGCCCTCTCAGAATTAGAAGCTTTGTATGAAGATGTTCGTCTAGGACCTAGCACTGGTTCTATCGTCGATGCTGCCGTACAAAGAAATATTCCCTACCGCCGTATGACTGAAGGCAGCATGGTGCAGTTTGGCTGGGGTAGCAAGCAAAAACGCATTCAGGCAGCAGAGACTAGCGACACTAGCGCGATTGCAGAAGCAATTGCACAAGATAAAGAGCTCACCAAAAACTTATTGGCAGCTGCAGGGGTTTCTGTTCCCACTGGTGAAGTCGTTACTACTGCGGATGATGCATGGCGCGCTGCTCAAAAAATTGGTGGCCCCATTGTTCTGAAGCCTAAAGATGGCAATCAAGGCAAAGGGGTTGTTGCCAATATTCAAACTGAAGCAGAGGTACGTGCTGGCTTTATAGTCACCCAGGCTTTTGGACGCCAAACCATTGTCGAGCGTTATCTCCCTGGAGCTGACTACCGCTTGCTGGTGGTGGGTAATCGCCTCTCTGCTGCAGCGCGCCGAGAGCCAGCTCAAGTGGTTGGTGACGGCAAACATACCGTATCAGAGTTAGTTGATCTAGAGAACAAAAATCCATTGCGTGGTGATGGTCATGCAACTGCATTAACCAAGATTCGTTTTGATGACATCGCGCTTGCGCATCTAGCCAGCAATGGCCTAAGCCCGCAATACATCCCCAAGACGGGTGAGCGCGTTTTACTCCGAAATAACGCCAACCTTAGCACCGGCGGCACTGCCACTGATGTGACTGATGATGTACACCCCGATGTAGCGGCGAGTGCAATTGCTGCTGCCCAAATGATTGGGTTGGATATTGCGGGTGTTGATATTTTGTGCGAGGCAATTTACAAACCTCTAGAGCCGCAAGGTGGTGGCATTGTGGAAGTCAATGCAGCGCCTGGATTACGGATGCATCTCAAGCCTTCATATGGCAAGGGCCGACCTGTAGGTGAAGATATCATCAATATGATGTACCCATTGGGTGAGGATGGACGTATTCCAGTGGTAGCTGTTACAGGCACTAATGGCAAAACCACTACCGTGCGCCTCATATCTCATTTACTCAATGAGACCGGTTTACGCGTGGGCATGACAACTACCGATGGCGTATACATTAACCATCGTTTAATTGATTCTGGTGATTGCAGCGGCCCCAAGAGTGCTCGCAATGTGCTCATGCATCCTGATGTTGATGCCGCTGTACTCGAAACTGCTCGCGGCGGCATGTTGCGAGAGGGTCTTGGCTTTGACCGTTGTGAAGTAGCTGTTGTGACCAATATTGGTGAAGGTGATCACCTGGGACTGAACT
>NZ_NCJB01000413.1:0-1834 GCF_002282275.1 Polynucleobacter sp. 39-46-10
GCAGACAATCAGTTTGACTAAAGCCGGAACGCCTTGTCTGAAAAGAGGAGGAGCGCTATGTTGCAATTCCCTAATCGACGCTTAGGTCAATTACTCTTGAGAGAACACGCCGCCCAACTTGTCCATGCGCTCTAAGGCGATGCCGCAACCACGTGCGACGCAAGTGAGGGGATCTTCTGCAACATGGATAGGAAGGCCAGTTTCTTCTAAGAGCAAGCGATCGAGGTCACGCAATAGTGCGCCACCACCAGTAAGCATCATGCCCCGCTCGGCAATGTCAGATGCTAGCTCAGGAGGTATTTGTTCTAAAGCTGCCTTTACTGCTGTCACGATTTGATTCAATGGGTCAGTTAAGGCTTCCAAAATCTCATTGCTAGTCACAGTGAAGCTGCGTGGGATGCCTTCAGAAAGATTGCGGCCTTTTACTTCCATCTCGCGCACTTCAGCGCCGGGAAATGCAGATCCAATTGTTTTCTTAATCAACTCGGCAGTTTGTTCGCCGATCAACATTCCGTAGTTACGGCGGATGTAATTAGTGATGGCTTCATCAAACTTATCGCCTCCAACACGAACAGAGCCTTTGTAAACCATTCCGCCCAATGACATCACGCCCACTTCCGTTGTGCCGCCACCAATGTCAACAACCATGGAGCCGGCGGCTTCGGAAACTGGTAAGCCTGCACCAATCGCAGCAGCCATTGGCTCTTCAATTAAAAATACTTGTGACGCACCTGCGCCCAAAGCCGACTCGCGAATAGCGCGACGCTCAACTTGAGTAGAGCCACACGGTACGCAAATAATGATGCGTGGGCTTGGCTTTAGAAGCTTGCTCTCATGCACCATTTTGATAAATTGCTTGAGCATTTGCTCGTTAATCGTGAAATCGGCAATAACGCCGTCTTTCATCGGGCGAATCGCCTCAATATTTCCGGGAACGCGTCCCAACATCGCTTTAGCTTCTTTTCCAACTGCCAAAATGGTTTTTTTGCCATTTGGACCGCCTTCAGTACGAATTGCTACGACCGAAGGTTCATCAAGCACAATACCCCGTTCACGCATGTAAATTAGGGTGTTGGCGGTACCTAGGTCGATGGCTAGGTCATTGGAAAAGTAGCTGCGGAAAAAACCAAACATGATGTAGTGGGAAAATAATTAAGTGTTAAAAAATATATATAGCGATGATACTCTAGAGCACCATGAAACTTGATGATGTCCAGCGCATTGCGCACCTTTCCAGCCTTGAGTTAAGTCAGGCAGAAGCCGAAGCAGTCTTGCCCCAATTACAGGCAGTTTTTGCCTTAGTTGAAGAAATGCAAGCTGTCGATACAACCGGTCTTGCCCCCTTAGCTCACCCCATCCTCTTTCTGCGTGATTTGGCGCAACCTTTGCGCAAAGATGGCGTTACTGAAACTGACCATCGTGCAGAAAATATGCAATTTGCCCCAGCCGTGCAGGATGGCTACTTCTTAGTCCCACGGGTGATCGAATGAGTTGGCACCAAACTCCCATAGCCTTAATGGCCAAAGCGTTAGCAGCTAAAGAGGTCTCTAGTACCGAGCTGACAAAGTATTTTTTAGATCGCATTGAGGCTGGAAAGCGCTTCAATGCATACCTTGATGTAAGCACTCACTTAAGCTTAGAGCAAGCATCTAAAGCAGATAAAATCATTGCCTCAGGTAAATCTGGAAAATTAACGGGTATCCCAGTTGCCCATAAAGATGTCTTTGTGACGCGCGGCTGGAAGTCCACTGCGGCATCCAAAATGCTCGAGGGTTACCTCAGTCCATTTGATGCCACCGTAGTCTCTAATCTTGGAATCCCAGATGAGTTGAAT
>NZ_NCJB01000414.1:0-1810 GCF_002282275.1 Polynucleobacter sp. 39-46-10
AGTTGAGGTTAATTAATGAAATCTTTTCTATTATCCATTCAAGTGTATGGACTTTCCATTTACACTGTCAATCATGTCTTATATAAGATATGAGATAAGCTTGAATTTTATCCAATAGAAGCTGTTGTGGAGTTAATTTGTCACTAATATCTGAACCAATTGCCTCATTTAGCCCTCTTTATGAGCAAATTAAAGCCATGATTTTGGCAAGTTTGCAGGCCTCAGAATGGTTGCCTGGGGATGCCATTCCTAGTGAGATGGAGCTAGCGGCTCGATATGCAGTTAGCCAGGGAACCGTACGCAAGGCAATTGATGAGTTGGCCGCACAAAATTTACTGGTGCGACGTCAAGGCAAGGGTACCTTCGTAGCCACCCACCAAGAAGAAGACTTTCAGTATCGTTTTTTACGCTTAGAGCCTGATTCTGGTGAGAAGTTGCACCTCAGAAACCAGTTTTTAGCCTGTGAAATCGCACAATCCGATGCCTATATAGCTAAATTGCTTAAATTAAAGGCAGGGGACCCCATTATTCGAATTGACCGCGTGCAAAGCTCTGCAGGGCGCCCAATCGTATTTGAGGAGATTTGGTTGCCGGAAGGGCGCTTTGAAGGGCTGACGCTTGAAGCCCTTAATGCTTGGCCTGGTCCCATGTATGCATTTTATGAAAGTGAATACGCCACTCATATGGTGAGGGCAGAAGAAAAAATTAAGGCAGTTTTAGCGAATTCAGATCTTGCTAAGCATCTTCAGGTTCAGGAGGGCTCTGCCTTGTTGTCGGTTGAACGTGTTGCATTTACCTACGGGAATAAACCAGTAGAAATTCGGCGAGCAAGGTACGACACTTCTGATCAGCACTACGACAATAAATTGAACTAGGTATTACACTCAAAAATCAGTAAAAACCACTATTTAACCCCTTTAAACGCTAAAAAGTCCCCACCTCCCCTCAGGTTTCAAATAGAATATGTTGCAACACAACAAAACCACACTGAACCTCCACCTAAAGATTGAGATTGCCCATGGTTGATGCACAGCAAAACACAAAAAAAGATAGACCGGTTTACCGCAATATCGGTCTTGCCCAGCTAATTAAATACCGATTGCCTTGGGCTGGAAAAGTCTCCATTCTTCATCGAATTAGTGGGGCGGCACTGTTTTTGATGTTGCCTTTCTTGCTCTATCTTTTTGATCAAAGCCTAGCTTCAGAGATGAGTTACCAAAAATTCCAGGCAATTACTGGCCACGTTCTCGTAAAACTGATTCTCTTGGGCTTAATTTGGTCTTTCTTGCACCATTTCTGCGCTGGTATTCGCTACCTCTTGCTTGATTTAGAGATTGGTGTTGAAAAGGCTGACGCTAATCGCTCAGCGATCTTTGTATTTTTCCTAGGCCTCGCTTTGACTGCGCTTGTTGGCCTCAAATTATTTGGCTTGTACTAAGCACTTCTTCATTAAGGAAATCGAATGCCTATTTATCAAATTGGACCGAAGCGCTTAGTTGTTGGCGCCCATTACGGCCTTAAAGAGTGGATTATTCAGCGTGCTACTGCCATTGTGATGGTGGTATTCACAGTCGTTTTACTGGTTGACTATTGCATTACTGGTAGCGCGACATATGAAGGTTGGGCTGGATTGTTTAGCAATCAGCTCATGAAGCTATTGACGCTTTTATTCTTTATTAGCTTGTTCTATCACGCTTGGATTGGTATCCGCGATATCTGGATGGATTACATCAAGCCCGTCAGCATTCGTTTAACACTGCAAGTGTTAACTGTGTTGTATCTCGTAGCCTGTGCGGCTTATGCCGTACAA
>NZ_NCJB01000415.1:0-1797 GCF_002282275.1 Polynucleobacter sp. 39-46-10
AAAAGTTCCGCTGTCTGGAAGCGATGATGTTCACTTCGATGCAAAAATTAACCTCCCCGGTAATCAAGCTCAATGGGGACAAGCTCCTCCATTAAACAATCTGATGGGTAAGGTGCGAATTACTGAGGTCAATCCAGAGTTTGAAAATATCACTGCAAACTTTTTGGGTGGGGACTTGAAAATCGTAAGCGCGCCCTCCACAGCAGGAAATACTAGCTTCAGCATTAGGGGTGATATCAATGCTAGCTTCATCAAAGATTACATCTCAGGAAATTTAAAATCCTCAACCCATCCAGCGCTACTGACTGCAATGAGCGGATCAGCCAAATATGAAGGCTTGATTAACTTTAATAAAGCGGGAAGTCAAACCAATCTGAAATTTGATTTGCGCAATTGGGTAAGCACTGCGCCTGCACCTGCCAACAAATTAGCGGGAACCCCTATGCTAGGTGAGCTCAGCCTAAAAACTTACCCGGCAGGCAAAAACAGTTCAGTACATTCAGATTGGTCTGGAAAATTGGGGGATCAATATTTCCTCCAAGGAAATCTCAATTTTGCGAATGAAATAAAAAATGCTTTAGGAGTGGGATCGCCGGCACCATTGCCACAACAAGGTAGTTCACTTCACTTAGTAAGCAATGAACTCAATCTTGATCAATGGGTAGAATTTTTGGGAGCAAAAAAATCAGCCAATAAAGCGATTGATGCTAAACCGTCTGACGCCCCCGAGGATGACGTCCAAATATCCGCTCAAGTAAAGAAATTAATTGCTCTAGATCGCGAATGGACTGATGTAAGCATGCAGTCCCAGAAGAAAAATAGGATCTGGCAACTCCAATTAAATGCACCTCAAATTGCTGGTCAAGTGCAATGGCATCCCAGCAGTGGCGATCATCCGAGCGGGCTAATTGCTGGAAAACTTGCGCGCCTGAAAGTGCCAGATCAACGCATAGCTCCTGATCCACTCAATAAGGAAGATAGCCCACAAAAACCATCTTCAGTTAACACCCCCGTCAACCCCAACGCGATTCCCAGCTTAGATTTAGTAATTGATGACTTTAGCTGGAAAAAAGCAAAGTTGGGTACGGTAAAGATCCAATCGAGAACCAGCCAGGATCTCGTGAAAATCGATTCTATTCAGATTAATAATCCTCAAGGCAACTCCATCGTCAAAGGTCAATGGAGTGCAAGAACTCCAAACGTTGCAGAACAGAGCTCTTTTACTGCCAATGTGAAAATCCAAGATGCCGGACAAATTATTTCTCATTGGAGTAACTCTAAGTCTGTAGAAGGTGGAGAGGGGAAGTTTAATGCTTCACTCTCATGGTCTGGATCACCCTTTACACCAAATTATGATTCTTTAGCTGGCACCGTTAGCCTCGACCTTGCTAAAGGTCGCTTACTTGAAGTCAATTCTGATGGCGCAAAATTACTAGATGTTTTGAGTCTGCAAAGCTTGTTTAGGTTTGCTACCTTGGACTTAAAAGGTAGTCTTGGCAGCTTGGTCACCAAAGGCACCCCATTTAACTCAATTAATACCAATTTTGAGGTCGAGCAAGGCATTGCACAAGCTAAGCAATTCACGATGGTTCTGGATCAGGCTCGTGTTGCAATGACTGGACAAATTAACGTGCCCAAAGAAACTCAAGATTTACGCATCACCATCTTCCCAACAATTGACGCTACAGCAGGCTCACTGGCGGCATTTGCGATTAACCCAATTATTGGTCTGGGGGCGGTCGTAGGTCAATACCTCATTACCAATCAAATTAATCGCAGTATGCAAACAGATTATTT
>NZ_NCJB01000416.1:0-1794 GCF_002282275.1 Polynucleobacter sp. 39-46-10
AGCAAGTTGCGGGTAAAGGCTGGTGCTCTGCTTACGCTAAGAAGGCTTAATGCTGCACTTGCGTTAATGTGATTGAAAGGCTGCTTCGGCAGCTTTTTTGTTGCCCAGATAAATTAGGCGCTAGCTTGGGAGAATGCTCTTAATTTCTCAATACTGGGAATTTGAATGCTGAGGCGAGTGACATTAGAAATGATTCCTTGATCAGCCATAGAGGCAAGCGCCCTACTGATAGTCTCAAATTTCACATCCATCATCAAACCCATATCTTCACGCTTAAATAAAGGTGCGACAGCCATACCCCCTGAAACCTTAGCAATTCTGAGGAAGAAGCGAGCGAGACGTACCTCAATACGACCCGTATTAATTTCAGAGAACCATGACTCAGATTGCGCAAGAGCTTCACCCCACTTCTTAACAATCTGACGATGTAATCGTGGCGATTCTTCGCCTAGAGAGGAGATGATTTTTTTCGGAATACGACAGAGATGAATATTAGATAGCGCAGCAGCTGAATGTGAATAGCTATCACCAAGTAAAGCCTCCATCCCAAATAAATCACCTGGTACCACCAGTCGCACAATTCTTCCAGATCCATCCGAATTAATATGAAGCAACTTGATATATCCATCTCTCAAGGTATATAAGTAATCAGCGACATCACCTTGAGTGTAAATTCCAGAGTGCGCCTCAAATCGCAGGTCATCAATTGGCTCATGTATCTTGGAAAAGTCATCTTCATTTAATTCGGCAAAGAGCGCAGAGCTTCTAATGGAGCAAGAATTGCAGTCGCTATTGCCCTGCCAAGCGCTTTTAATATCGATGGTTTTCATATGATCTTTTTAGCAACCATGCCGAGCAAGGCTGACATGCCAGTATGTCTTGCACCCTCAGATAATTTTTTTTCATAGCACTGAAGGTCAAGAATCTCAAACCCCTGACTGAGTTCGCGAATCATTTCTTCAGTGTATAGATGCTCAATCAGCGATGGCCCACCAGTTTTATATTCCAACTGCTTTGGGGTATAACCCTGCAATATATAAAGGCCACCTGGTTTAAGGGTCTGATGCACTTGCTTAAAAATTCTAGCCCGCATTTCAGGATCGGCAAACTGAATAAATATGCCAACAACTGCATCATAAGAATTGGTCTGCCATTTAAAGCCATCGGCATCACAAAGACTGTATTGAATGTTCACTTTATTCTCAGCAGCAAACTGATTTGCTTTAGTAAGGGCAATGTCAGAAACTTCAAAACCAGTAACACTCATGCCCTGCTTAGCAAGCCAAACACCATTACGCCCTTCTCCATCCGCAATACAAAGAACGGAAGATTTGGGCTTTAGATATTGAGATGCTTGATCAACCAGATATTCATTTGGCTCTTTGCCAAAGATAAATTCTTCTTTATTAAAACGTTCATTCCAGAACTGGGTTGCATCTGCAAAGCTCATTAATCCCCCAGTCTTAGACACATTCAATCTGCAATTACTTCTTCAATCCACCAATGAGGTCATTCTTTAGGTCGACCACATTCTCTAGGCCAACAGCAATACGAACTAGGCCATCTGTAATGCCGGCGGCCTTACGAGCTTCAGGACTTACGCGGCAGTGTGTCGTCGTTGCAGGATGGGTAATCGTTGTACGCGTGTCGCCCAAGTTTGCAGTTATAGAGCAAAGCTTAGTTTGATTAATCAGCTTGAATGCAGCTTTCTTGCCACCCTTTAGGGTGAAAGACAGTATGGCACCGCCCGCTTTCTGTTGACGCTTAGCCAGAACATGCTGAGGGTGAGACTTC
>NZ_NCJB01000417.1:0-1790 GCF_002282275.1 Polynucleobacter sp. 39-46-10
CCTTCGCTGGACGCCATGATCACATTCTTTTGTGTTCCGCGGTCAGTAACGATACTGAAGTAATACTCTTTTTTGATGTCAGCGCCATCTTCAATCAAGAGGCGATTTACTTTTTGACCTTCTGGGCCAGTTTGGTGGGTCTTCAACTGCATCCCCAAAATTTCAGAAGCGTACTTTTTCACTTCGTCCATACTGCGAGCTAATTTCACACCACCACCCTTACCGCGACCACCTGCATGAATCTGTGCTTTAACAACCCAAACTGGGCCGCCTAGCTTTTCGGCAGCTTTAATAGCCTCATCAACGCTAAATGCAGGTATGCCATTTGGAACAGGCACATTAAATTGGCGCAAAAGTTCTTTGCCTTGGTACTCGTGAATTTTCATAATTACTCCGAAACGGTGTCTTTTTTAGCAAGCGATAAGAATGTATAAAACCAGCCGCCTGCTTTTGGTTTTTTCTTTCCAACCAAAAAATGGCGAGCGTTTTACCCGACTTTGTAAGTCTATCATGCTGCATTGCATCAACTTGGGGTTTTTGGCTCCGTAATTGCCCTAGTCAGGGCGTCCTGCGACCACCTTGGAGACTACATCAGAACTGAAGCCCTTGGAGGCCAGAAATCGATATTGGCGCGCCCGCTCTTTTTGTTCAATTGCCAATGCACCAAACTTGCGCAACCACAAGTCATGGGCACGCTGGTATTCGGTTTCCTTGAGATTCCTGAGGAGATCGATGGTCTTTGCACTATCCACCCCGGCCTGAGCAAGTTCGTCCTGTATTTTTCGTGTTCCAAAGCGCTCGCTACGGCGTCGGACCAGAGCCTCTGCAAAGCGCTGGTCAGACAACCAACCGCGAGCCTCAAAATCATCTAAAACGGCTTCAATTTGTGTGGTCAACGGAATGACTGACTCAAGCACCTCAGAATCCTCTGCGGGAGTCTGGAACTTCAACATCCTTGCGGCAGACTCTTCGAGCTTTGCGGCCAGCCCTTTGCGACTGTACTCTCTCATAGACAAAAGGCGCAAAGCCCGAGCTTTGAGACTCGGGCTTTGTTTTTTACTTTTCTTAACAGTGCTACCTAATTCTGACATTGAAGAATTACGCTTCCTCTTCTTCACTCAAAACATCGCTCACTACTGCTGTGCCAGCTTTGACACCCAATTTCGCACGAATCTTCGATTCAATATCTTGTGCAATGGCTGGGTTCTCTTTTAAGAACTCGCGCACATTATCTTTTCCTTGACCAATGCGATCACCGTTATAGCTATACCAAGAGCCTGATTTTTCTACGATATCGGCTTCAACACCCATATCAATAATTTCACCTTCTCTAGAAATGCCGGCGCCGTACATGATGTCAAAGATGGCTTCGCGGAATGGAGGTGAGACCTTATTCTTCACTACCTTCACGCGAGTCTCGTTGCCGACCACTTCGTCGCCCTTCTTAATACTGCCGATGCGACGAATATCTAGACGCATAGAAGCATAAAACTTCAGCGCATTACCACCAGTAGTGGTTTCAGGGGAGCCAAACATCACACCAATCTTCATTCGAATTTGGTTAATGAAAATGACTGTAGTGTTCGTACGCTTAATTGCGCCAGTTAATTTACGTAATGCCTGACTCATCAAGCGCGCCTGCAGACCTGGCAATGAATCGCCCATGTCGCCTTCAATTTCTGCTCTTGGCACCAAGGCTGCTACTGAGTCGATCACGATTAAATCGATTGAGCCTGAACGCACCAATGCATCTGCAATTTCCAATGCCTGCTCACCAGTATCAGGCTGAG
>NZ_NCJB01000418.1:0-1782 GCF_002282275.1 Polynucleobacter sp. 39-46-10
TGCAGCACCACCAGCCATCTTTTCTAAAGCAGGATCACCAGCAGTAGCATCACTCAAAAGAGTGGCGGTAGCATCTTGACGCGGATCAGCAGTAAACAATCCGCCTTGATCAGTCAAGATCACTAGTAAGTCCGCATGAATTAAATTCGTGACTAATGCGGCCAAGCTATCGTTATCACCAAATTTAATTTCATCAGTAACAACCGTATCGTTTTCATTAATGATGGGGACAACGCCAAGCTTTAGCAAAGTATCTAAAGTCGCCTTGGCATTGGCATTGCGTTCAGCATGCGCCAAATCTGCATTCGTCAGCAACACTTGTGCGCTACGCAAATTAAAGCGCGCAAAACAACTTTCATAGACCTGCACCAAGCCCATTTGACCAACGGCAGCTGCAGCCTGTAGTTGATGAATTTCCTGCGGACGCTTACTCCAGCCAAGACGTTGCATGCCTTCAGCAATCGCACCGGAACTGACCATCAACACCTCATGCCCAGTAGCTAGCAAGGCAGCCATTTGCTCTGCCCACATACCGATTGCAGCGCGATCCAAACCCTCACCATTATTAGTGACTAGGCTTGAACCTACTTTTACTACGATTCGTTTAGCTTGCTGAGTGCTCATATCAAATTCAGGTCTCAAATGACTACCGCTTAATCTGGAGTTTTATCTTCTGGCTGGGCTTGTTCTTGATAACGCGGATCAGCAGCACGCTCATCTTCATCATCTCTATCTTTACGAATAGAGTCCAAATAGTCTTGCAATGAATAGCACAACTTATCGCAGCCCAATCCAGTTAAAGCGGAGATCTCAAATACAGGTCCCTTCCACTTAAAACGCTTAATAAAGTCCGCAACTACCTTCTTGCGATCTTCCTCTGGAATCATGTCGACTTTGTTCAGCACTAACCAGCGCGGCTTCTCAACCAAGGCTTCATCGTACTTACGCAATTCATTCACGATAGCAACAGCATCTGCCACTGGATCAATATTCTCATCAAATGGAGCAATATCGACTAAATGCAAGAGCACACCAGTACGCTGTAAGTGTCTTAAAAAGCGATGGCCCAAGCCAGCACCTTCCGCGGCACCTTCAATCAATCCCGGAATATCTGCAATCACAAAGCTGCGCTCAGCGCCTACTCGCACCACACCTAAATTTGGATGTAAGGTTGTAAACGGATAGTCGGCAATCTTTGGTCGCGCGTTAGACACAGCGGTGATCAAAGTGGATTTACCAGCATTGGGCATGCCTAATAAACCAACATCAGCCAATACCTTTAATTCAAGCTTGAGCTTACGACGCTCACCCTCTTTGCCATTCGTCTTTTGGCGAGGAGCGCGGTTCGTACTACTCTTAAAGTGAATATTTCCCCATCCCCCAACACCGCCCTGCGCCAAACAAAGGCGCTCACCGTGCGTGGTTAAGTCGGCAATCGGTTCACCAGTTTCATAATCAGAAATGATGGTTCCAACTGGCATACGCAACTCAATATCGTCGCCTGCGCGACCATAACAGTCGGCGCCACGACCAGGCTCACCATTTTTTGCAGTGTGCGTTTTGGCGTAACGATAGTCAATCAGCGTATTGATGTTGCGATCAGCGGTTGCCCATACGCTTCCGCCTTTTCCACCATCACCACCATCGGGTCCGCCGAATTCAATAAACTTTTCGCGGCGCATGGAGGCACTCCCGGCGCCAC
This sequence comes from Polynucleobacter sp. 39-46-10, assembly GCF_002282275.1. Taxonomy (NCBI): domain Bacteria; kingdom Pseudomonadati; phylum Pseudomonadota; class Betaproteobacteria; order Burkholderiales; family Burkholderiaceae; genus Polynucleobacter; species Polynucleobacter sp. 39-46-10. Next base: position 1,703 of record NZ_NCJB01000418.1, read on the forward strand.
CTTGGCCAGCTATGACTTCAATACGAGCTTCGTCTATAAATTTCATGAATAAAAAAGGCCTCGCTTAGCGAGGCCTGTTC
>NZ_NCJB01000419.1:0-1780 GCF_002282275.1 Polynucleobacter sp. 39-46-10
CATCTAATCAAGGGTTTCGTTTAATTGCCGCCTTTATCTTTGGAAAAAATCAGGTATCTGAAAAAATTGCCATGACTGCACCTGTTGGTATTGAATCCAGCGATCAGAATAAGAGCGCCAAGATTGCCATGACTGCTCCTGTAGGAATTGAGAGCAGCAGGTCTTCTGAGGGTTCAGGCAATCAATGGACGGTATCGTTTGTGATGCCTGCAGAGTACACCTTAGCGAGCTTGCCAAAGCCATTGGATCCGCAAGTCAAAATCAGAGAAGTACCCGCAGAAAAAAGGGGGGTAATTATTTTCTCTGGTTTTTACAATCAAGAGAAGGTGGAAGAAAAAACCCAAGCATTACGAGAGTGGATTAAGTTGAAGAATTTAAAGCCAAGCGGTGAACCTCAGTTTGCCCGCTACAACCCGCCTTGGACTTTACCTTTTATGCGTCGCAATGAAGTGATGATTCAGGTCCAGGAGTAAGGTCCTGAGGTTTAAAGCTTAAGCCTCAAAACTCTTTAATACAAATCCAGCGCCACTATCTTGCCCCAGCGCTTTAACCAGAATGGGCAGACTTTCAGCCAATTGCTTTTCTAGAGTCCATGGTGGGTTGATGATGAACATGCCGCTTGCCTGAAGTCGACGTTCTTTAGGTGCGTTCTCAACCCGTAACTCAACAAGTAACCAAGAGCGTTTATGGGCTGCCGCAATCTTTTTCATATGATCGGGTAGGGCTGCTGATTCTCGTCTGGAGAGGCATGGGTACCAGATGGCATAACACCCAGTGGCGAAGCGTTGCAGAGCTTCTTCCATCGCCGTTTCGAGATAACGGTAGTCCTGCTTATCTTCGTAAGAAGGGTCAATTAAAACAAGTCCGCGCCTACTAGGTGGTGGCATCAAGCCCTTTAATCTTGCAAAGCTATCCTCTGCATAGATATCGATTTGCTTTGATTGTTTGAGCTCGCTGATATTGTGGCGCAAGATATCAATCTCTTTGGGATGTAACTCAAAAAGCTTCAAGCGGTCTTGTGTTCTGAGTAAGCGCGCCAAAATAAATGGGGAGCCGGGATAGATTGTGATCTCATCGCCAGAATTCTCAGCTCGAATGTACTCGAGATAATTGGCAATGCCTGGACTTACGGGATTGGTCTCTGCAAATTTGGCTAAGCGATAAATGCCTTGATCTGCTTCTTTGCTGACTGCCGCAAAACCGTCAATCAGACTATAGATACCAGCACCAGCATGGGTGTCAACAATAGTGAGGGCGCCTGGTTTTTCTTGTAGATATTCCACCAGCTGAATCATCACAAGATGTTTCAGAATATCGGCATGGCTACCCGCATGAAAAGCATGGCGATAACTAAACATCTTTATATGGCCCTAGGTTTTTGCGCTTTAATAAATAAAGCCAAAGTAATGCTGATTAATGCCACGCAAGCATATTGCAAAGATTGATTGAGCTCTGAGTCTAGAGTTTGAGTGAGAAGTACATAGATTGTGGCAAGCCCACCTAGGGCAAGTAAGCGCGGCCCGATCTGATTGGCAGCCAGTTTAGCTTCTGGAATAAGCCTGGCTAATCCCGCCCCAAGCATTCCAGACCACAGTCCAATTGCGCAACCCGCTAGGACATCGGTAAGCCAGTGAGCGCCCAGCGCGTTTCGAGAGATACCAGCAAAGCCAGCAATGATAAAAATCCACCACAAGGAAGTTCTGTTATTTCGATCGCTGGCAAAGTAGATTCCAGAGACCACTGCAAAAGCAGTAATCGTATGACCAGATGGCATTGCCCT
>NZ_NCJB01000420.1:0-1776 GCF_002282275.1 Polynucleobacter sp. 39-46-10
AACGGGACGCTCACCAATGAGGATATATAAGCTAATACCAATTAAGGGAAATAGAACCACAATCAGAAACCAGGCCAGTACAACACCAACCGGTCTTCTCACTGAGATTAATCTAAATCCAAACAGAACCACAATGATGATGTGTGCTATTGGGACCCAAATAAAGGATTCGCCAAAAAGGGATCCTAGTAAAAAATTAATGATGTTCATATGATCTCAAGTTCTGCTGCAATGCCTAAGTGATCGGATAGTTTCAACCATTCATGCATCACTTCCGCAGAATGGATTTTTAAGCCCCGTACATAAATTCGATCCATCGCTAGCATAGGCTTCACACTAGGAAAGGTTTTTGCAGGGGCGCCAGTAAGCACCTCAAATACTTCATTAAAACCGGCAGCTTGCATCGGTGCACTCACGCGGTTACGCCAATCGTTAAAGTCACCAGCCACAATAGTTGGGCCGCCATTTGCCAGTGAATCAATGTAACGAATGATTTCATTTAACTGGCGCTCTCGTCCGCGTTCGAATAAGGCCAGGTGTACACAAAAACAATGGATCGGCGTGGCCACACCCTCTAAATGAGTTACGCTGTGTAACAAACCACGTCTCTCAAATCGATAAGCGGAGATATCGTAGTTCTCACCCTTATGCAATTGCCCTTTAGAAAGAATTGCATTGCCATGATGCCCATCTGGATATTCGACGTTTTTACCGTAATGCCAATCATGCCAAAAGTCTTCGGATAAAAAATGGGTGAGCTCTGTTAAAGGCCATTGACCAAAGCGCCGAATTCGCCCGCGATGTTCCTGCTGAAGCTCTTGCAGAAAAAGCAAATCAGGATGATGGCTGCGCATTTTTTGGCGTAGCTCGTAAATGGTGGATTTCCGGTGCAAGGGGGATAGCCCCTTATGCACATTCATAGTCATCACACTGAAACGACCTGACTGTAATTGCGTCATCAAAACTGTCCTGCAGCACGCTGCCGTCGCACGCGTGCCAAATAGATTTCACCCTCAACTAAATCTTGGCATTGCATACATTTATTACAAATAGAAGCTTGATCGCGCAACTCATCAATCGAGTCGATTGGATGGGTATCAAGATATTCTCGAAGATCGACATCGAGCACCTCATTGCAGAGGCAAATCACTTCAGCCATGAGTCAAAAAGGGGGAAATTGTTTGCATTTATGCCATTTTGCCATCCCCTTGCTAGAATCAAGCCCATGTTAATGACCTTTCAGGATGCTTTTAGACTCCTTGCGCATTTGGACGCGGGAGTAATGGGCATCGTTCTCGTATCTCTTCAGGTCAGTCTGACTGCTCTCCTCTTAGGCACCCTGATTGGCCTCCCTCTGGGGGCGCTACTGGCCACAGAAGAATTTCGGGGAAAACAAACGATTACAGTTACCCTAAATACGCTCATGGGCGTCCCAACAGTGATTGTGGGTGTTGTGGTCTACCTCCTGCTCTCGCGCACAGGGCCTTTGGGGGTATGGGGATGGCTTTTTACACCCAAGGGCATGATCCTTGCCCAAACACTGCTCACAACGCCTTTAATTGCGGCTCTAAGCCGCCAAATTTTGGAAGATTCCTGGAGAATTCATCGGGATTCCTTTATGGCTCTTCGCCTTCCCAGAATGGCCTCCCTCAAATGGCTGGTTTGGGACTGCCGCTTCTCGCTGACCATTGCCGTCCTAGCTGGACTGGCTAGAGCCATATCTGAGGTTGGAGCCGTGATGATCGTGGGCGGTAATATCGATAAATCCACTCGAAC
>NZ_NCJB01000421.1:0-1772 GCF_002282275.1 Polynucleobacter sp. 39-46-10
AGCGATCCAATAAAGGGCCAGGAATATTCAATGAGTTCGACGTCGCAACAAACATCACATCGGATAGATCGAAGTCGACTTCAACATAGTGATCTTGGAATGTGTGGTTTTGCTCTGGATCTAACACTTCCAGCAAGGCACTCGCAGGATCACCGCGGAAGTCCATGCCCATCTTATCTACTTCATCCAAGAGGAATAGCGGATTGCGCACGCCAACCTTAGTCAAGCTAGAAAGAATTTTGCCGGGCATAGAACCGATATAGGTACGACGATGACCGCGAATCTCGGACTCATCACGCACGCCACCCAAGGCCATGCGGACAAACTTACGGTTAGTTGCACGGGCAATAGATTGACCCAGAGAGGTTTTACCAACTCCTGGAGGGCCAACTAAACACAGGATGGGAGCCTTGACGCGATCTACACGTTGTTGAACCGCAAGGTACTCCAAAATACGTTCTTTAACTTTATCCAGACCATAATGATCCTCATCTAATACTTTTTCAGCATTAGTTAAATCATTATTAATCTTGGTTTTCTTCTTCCAAGGAAGCGTTACCAATGTATCAATGAAATTGCGAATCACTGTCGCTTCAGCAGACATTGGTGACATCAGTTTAAGTTTCTTCAGCTCAGACTCGGCCTTCTTCAATGCTTCCTTAGGCATACGAGCAGCCTTAATGCGCTTCTCGAGTTCCTCGAGATCAGCACCCTCTTCGCCCTCGCCTAATTCTTTTTGAATGGCTTTAACCTGTTCATTCAGGTAATACTCGCGCTGACTCTTTTCCATCTGGCGCTTTACGCGTCCACGAATACGTTTCTCAACTTGAAGAATGTCGATCTCACTCTCAAGATCAGCCAAGAGACTTTCTAAACGCTGAACCACGTCAGTCATCTCTAGCAAGCGCTGCTTCTGCTCAAGCTTGACTGGGAGATGAGCGCAAATCGTATCCGCTAAACGACTTGGGTCGTCAATGCCGCCCAATGAAGACAGAATTTCTTGAGGAACTTTCTTATTCAGTTTTACATACTGGTCAAACTGCGCCATGATGGCACGACGCAATGCTTCAGTTTCATGTGCATCTAACGCTGACATAGGAGTTGGGGTTGCCTCACAGGCAAAGTAGCCAAGGCTATCTTCGACTTGACTTACTTCAGCGCGTTGTACGCCCTCAACCAATACCTTAACAGTGCCATCTGGCAACTTCAGCATTTGCAGAATGTTGGCGATACAGCCGACCTCGTAGAGGTCCTCAACGCCTGGCTCATCCTTAGCAGCCGTCTTTTGAGCAACTAAAAGCACATTTTTGCCAGTTTCCATGGCGGCTTCTAGGGCTTTAATTGATTTTGGTCGCCCTACAAATAATGGGATAACCATGTGCGGGAACACCACGACATCTCTCAATGGGAGAAGTGGTAGTTGAATAGGTTCAGAGGGTAGTAATAAGTGGCCAGGCATGGGGCAATTCCTCCAAAATAGTCATTCCGTAAAAAACTCTAAAAATGCCGCACCACTAGATACGGGCATAATTTAGGAATAGGATACTACCTATATGGGTGTCACCAAGTGAAAAACAAGGGGGAAATATGCAAAAAGTGAGCAAAAACCCTGTGAAAACAGCAAAAAAGACTAAAAATTAGGCTTTTTTGCTCATTTCTGTAGATTCATCACCTTGCTTGTAGACCAAAATGGGCTTTCCGCCCTCCGCAATAGTGCTCTCATCGATGACCACCTTTTGAACATTCTTTAAAGATGGTAGGTCATACATCAC
>NZ_NCJB01000422.1:0-1771 GCF_002282275.1 Polynucleobacter sp. 39-46-10
AAAACTGGGATTCAGGACTTGAGTCCAATTCATCGGATTGATCGCGACACGGCAGGCCTAGTGATTTTTTCTGTGAATCGACTAGAGCGAGCCCAATACCAAAATTTATTTAGAGATCGCGCAGTCAAGAAAGTCTATGAAGCGATCGCACCCTATTCAGATTGCCTCATCAACCAATTGCCAATGACCTATCAAAGTAGATTGGAAGAATCTGAACACTTTCTGCAAATGGAAGAGGTGGAGGGCGTGCCTAATACTGATACCTTGATTGAATTGATAGAGGTAAATAAACCCTGGGCTAAATATCGCTTAACCCCTGGTAGTGGCAAGAAGCATCAATTGCGTTGCCATCTCAATAGCTTGGGTATCCCCATTGAGCATGATCAGATCTACCCTGTGCTTACCCCTTATCAAGAGTATGATTTGGACTTTTCTAAACCTCTGCAACTCTTAGCAAAAGAGATTGAATTTAAAGACCCGGTAACGGGGCAAGAGAGATCTTTTGTGACCCAGAGAGTATTAGCTTGATATTGGTATGACTGTAAAAACACCCAAGCGCTTAGCTGTTGCCCCCATGATGGAATGGACAGATCGTCACTGTCGTTCTTTTCATCGCTCTCTGACTAAAGAAGCAATTCTCTATACCGAGATGGTTACCACCGGCGCACTCATTCATGGAGATGTGCCGCGTCATTTAGATTATTCGCAAGAGCAGCATCCTGTTGTTCTTCAATTGGGTGGCTCCGAACCTTCTGATTTAGCTAAAGCTGCGGAGTTAGCGCAGCAGTGGGGCTACGATGAGATTGATCTTAATTGTGGTTGTCCATCAGAGCGCGTACAACGTGGTGCCTTTGGCGCCTGCTTGATGGCTGAGCCACAACTCGTTGCTGATTGCGTTAAAGCAATGAAGGCAGCTGTGGATACTCCGATCACCGTTAAGCATCGGCTTGGTTTGGATTCGATGGATGCTGCTAACTCTGAGGTCGATTATCAATTTGCATTGAACTTTATTCTTGCTGTGGCTGATGCGGGCGCTAGTCAGGTAACCATTCATGCACGCAATGCAGTGCTGAAGGGTTTATCTCCCAAAGAGAACCGCAGCAAACCACCATTACGTTATGAAGTGGCTGCCAAGCTTCGCTTAGATGCGCAAAAGCAATTTCCTAATCTCAAGGTGTTACTCAATGGTGGTCTGGAAACTAATGATCAGATTGCTGGTCACTGGGATGATTTTGATGGCTTCATGGTTGGAAGGGCAGCGTATCATTTCCCGGCATTGCTTTTGGGCTGGGATGACATGATTTATACCGATGGCGATGCGGCTGGCTACCTCTTCAGTGAAACTGAATGGCATCGCATTCAGATTGCATTGGTTAAGCAAGTGCAAGCTTGGTTTGATGAGTGCCAAGCCAAAGGAAAGCCTTTTTATATTGGCGCATTCACCCGCCACATTCTGGGCCTGGCACATGGCAGGGCAGGTTCCCGCTACTGGCGTCAGCGCCTTTCTGATCACCATGCCCTAGCTAAAGTACAAAGCAAGGCTGCCATTTTGGACTTCTTTATTGATGCTAGCCTGACCCTGGGCGATTGGGCAGCATTTGAGTTTGAAAGCGCCTAAACCCTTCATCTAAGCCATTTTTGACAGGGTTTTGGCTCAAAAGCTATAATCTAAGTCTTCAGTGGCGGACGTAGCTCAGTTGGTAGAGTCCCAGATTGTGATTCTGGTTGTCGCGGGTTCGAGCCCCGTCGTTCGCCCCACCGAATATTGCAT
>NZ_NCJB01000057.1:0-12228 GCF_002282275.1 Polynucleobacter sp. 39-46-10
CGCATAGCCAGTAATTTCCGTAAATGCCCCATTCACATTAATAATGTTCTGATTAGCGTCAGCAATCATGATTCCCTCTTGAGACTGAAATGCGACTGCTGCAATACTAAGTTTTTCTTCCGCCTGCTTACGCTCAACCTCCCCCCTTATTGCAGAAACCCCAAAAGACAAATTAGCCGCTAACTTTTCTAGCAACCCTTTTTCAGCATCACTAAATGCATCATTCTCAGATGCATAAATATTCAGCACCCCAAAGAATGTTGAAGAATTTTTTAAGGGTAAGCTGATGCTGGATAGATACCCACGTGCAAGGGCGGCAGATCGCCACGGGTGAGTCAATGGATTAATTTCAAAATTTTGGTTGACTTGTATTTTATGGCTCCTAACTGCTCTGCCAGCCGGCCCTTGACCCAAGTCACAATATTTTGACCAACTAAACTTCATTTCAGCTAAGTAGTCATTTTCAAATCCAAAGTGAGCAACGGGTTTAATTGTTAGCCCCAGGTCTTGTTGAGGCACACCAACCCATGCCATGTAATAGCCGCCACTTTCTACAATCACCTGACAAATCTTTTGCAATAGAGCGTTTTCATCCTCAACATGTATAAACTCTTCATTGCAAACACTAAGCGTAATAAATGCTCGATTTACCCTTGCTAGCGCAGTTTCTACCTCTTGATGACGAACACTCGCACTCCGTCGCCACCTCAGAATGAATGCCATCACCCAAGCGCTTATAAGCAAGATAGTAGAGAATGCGACTATTTGCATATAGGCACTTTTACGCCATGATTCAAAGACCGCTTGCAAACTGCGACTAACCTTAACCACTAGCGGCTGGTCGATATTTAATGCTTCTGGCTGAATATTTGTTAGAAAGACCATCCGCGCCTCACCCGTCAGCATACTTTCACCTATATACGTATTCGTAAGTAGCCTGCTATTTTTATGACGAGTAAAAAAAGTGTTTCTCATCGCTAAATTAATACCTGAGGATTTAACCCATTCGGGCTCAAAGTGCAAAAGTATTCCACTACCATGGATAATGGCGGAGCGAATATCAGACGTGTAGTGGACTGAACTTAAAAGTGTCGAGAAAAAATTAGGCGACAAATTTATCACGACCATACCCAAAAAATTTCCTTTTCGGTCCAATAGCGACTTGAAAAGGCTTATTGCTTGAGCCGGCTTACCGAGAATAGGGTGTGGGGCGCTAATATGAAGAATATTATCTTGAGGATGCTGAATTTCATTCTTAAAATATGCCTTCTTGGCAATGCTCTCGCCCACCAGACCCAGATCACTAGAGGCTAATATCACTCCTGAAGCATTCACTACGGAAATCGGCTGCATCAATCCCAGAAACGCATGATTTAACTCGACCAATTTAAGTTGATTGATTCTGTTTAATCCGCCTTCTTTTGAAATGGAAATATTTTTAATTACTCCATCAATAACGCGGCTAGCCATTTCTAATTGCGGCTCAATATTACGCCTTAAGGTTTCGACCTGCATGCCCAACCGGTCAATCTCTTGCTGCTCTACCAGTTGCAATCGCCATATGCATAACGATATTTTGACTAAATCCCAGATGATTAAAAACCAAAATCATTAAGGGGATCAGAATCATTCCTCCCCCTATACCTAGCAACCCCGATAAAAAACCCGAGATGGCACCACCTAACATTAATAGGGCAATATCACTTATGAACATTAAATTACCGAGTTAATAGAAAGGATGCGAAGAGGAGCATCTCCTCTTCGCAGAGATGGAACCGCCTACTAAGCTAATGCGCTTTCTGCAAATTTAGCAATACTTAGTAATTTAGCGTCATCCCCATAGCCTCCAATTAGCTGAATGCCCAGCGGTAATCCATTCTGGGATTTTTTTACTGGAATGGTGATTGATGGCACACCCAAATAACTCCATAAGGCACAAAAGATTGGATCACCAGTGGAGTCCAAGCTTTTTGGAGCCTCTCCACTGGCGGGAGCCATCAAGAATGCATCAAATTCTTGAAAATAAGCCCCAATGGTTGCGCGCAGTTTTTTCTGAAGAGATTTGGCAGCAATATAGGATGGAGCATTGTGCTGTAAGCCTCGCTTGACCAACTCTTTGATATGGACGCTCAATAACTCAGATGAATTATCAATATGACTCGCATGAATTTCAGCGGCCTCAGCTTCCATAATCAAATTCATGGACTGGATAGCGTCCCAATACTCTTTAGGCAAAGTCAGTTTCTGAGTAGTTGCCCCAGCATCCTCAAGTCTTTTTGCGGCAATTTGCAGCACCCCCTTCTGATCATCACTCATCATGTAGTCAATTGGTGTTTCGAGGAAGGCAATTTTTGGTCTATCAAATGATGGTAGAACTTTATTTACGTCAAAGAAGAGATCTGGGATAACAATTAAGTCTGGGTCTGATGAGTTACTATTTTTTAAGCAATTAAATGCATAGGCAGCATCATTGACTGAACGAGTAAAAAAGCCAATGTGATCCAATGAGTAAGAAAGAGGATGAGCCCCCTCTTTTGAGACTGCGCCGTAACTTGCCTTATAACCAATGACTCCGCAGTATGCGGCTGGACGAACAATAGAACCCTGGGTCTGAGAGCCAAGAGCAAGCGGAACGATACCCGCAGCAACGGCCGCTGCAGAGCCGCTGGAAGATCCCCCAGGGGTATGCTCTGAATTAAAAGGGTTTGTAGTTGGGCCAGGATTACGCCATGCAAATTCAGTTGTGACTGATTTGCCGAAGATGATACCGCCAAGACTTCGAATTTTTTCAACAATTGCAGCATCTTGGGTTGGCGTTACATCCTTGTAGATAGGTGATCCATTGGTAGTCGGGAGGTTAACCGTATTAATGATGTCTTTTACTGCCACCGGAATTCCTGATAGTAGGCCAGGCTTTATTGCACTCACCATAGAATCAACACTGGCCCTGCAGACAAAAGATTTTAGCGTTGGCTCGACCTCATCTGCTGCGGTAGAGCATTCCTTGATAAAGTCAACCGGATTCAGTTGTTGTGAGTCAATTAAGTTGCAAGCTTCAGTAAGGCCGATATTTTTTTTCATGTACGCGTCTCATTTTCAAAAGAATTGGGGCGAAAGTATTTCGCCCCGTATTTGAAGTTAAATAACTTTTACTTTAATTTCAAAGCATTTTGGATATAAGTTTCATTAATAAAATTCTCAAATACAGGCTGCTCTTTGAGGTTACCTAGAGCAATTTGAGTATCCATTGCAATTTTTAACGCAGCAGGTGTGATTTGGACGCTTTTCGGGAAGACATTCTCATTCATCATGCGAGTAACTGCGTTTTCTACAACCTGAGGGTCTAGTGTTGGGAATTGCTTCTTAGCAACTTCGATCGTCCCCTTCGGATCCTTGTTCATGTAACGAATAGCGATTTCCATTCCATTTACCATTTTCTGAGCGGCAACTGGATCAACGTTTTTCATTGCAGTAATTGAAGAAAAGGCATATGGGCCATAAGTTTTAGGGAAGCCTAAAACCACTTTCATACCCTTAATAGCGACCTGATCTAAGCCTGGCTCGTACAACACGGCAATTTTTGCCTGACCACTTAATAGCGCAGCTGGCTCAGTACCTAAAGGGACCTGGATAAGATCAATATCAGTCTTGTCATTCATGCCATTTTCTTTGAGCAACTTTAAAAACAATGATGTACTTGTAGTTGGCATTAGCCCGGAAACGACTTTTTGACCTTTAATATCCTTAATGCTTGTAAATTTGATATCGGGGGCCGTAGCAATCCATACAGCAGCACCATTAACTGCATTACTAATTACACCGACATTGGCACCTTTGGATGCAGCAATAGCAGTCCACTCGGGACCGTGTAGTGAAAATTGCGAGCTGCCGGATAGTACTGATGACAAAGCCGCAGTTGGGGATCCGGCCGTTTCCTTAATGACGCTTAATCCCTGGTCCTTAAAAAATCCTTTATCAATTGCTACATACAAAGGTAGATACAACATGGATTGGAATGCCTGTGAAATAGTGACAGTCTTTACTTCCGCGCTTGCGCTTAAGGATATGCCGCCTATTACTAATGCCGCACAAATTAACTGTGCTTTTTTATAAAGCGATTTCATATATATCTCCGTTAGGTTATTAAAAGTTACATCCGAATTTCTGTGCGCCTACTATCACTCCGCCATGGAAACAAGAAGCGCTCCAGCGCATCAATGCAGTAATAGAGAAAGAATCCAACAATCATCAGCATGAAAAGCCCCACCCAAACTGAATTGAGCTCGTATAAGCTGGAAGCGTTGTAAATCATGTGCCCCAAACCCGCCTTAGATGAAATAAACTCACCTACAACTGCACCCACCAAACCAAAGCCAACATTAATTCGGAAGTTAGAGACAATTGCTGGCATTGACGAAGGCACAACCACCTCACGAAATATTTGCTTTCTATCGGCACCCATAGAATCAAGGAGAGACTGCAGATCTTTATCAGCGTCCTTGGTTGCTTGATGAGCTGCAATTAAGGCAATGATTGCTGTCATCGAGACAACCAGAACAACCTTTGCACCTAAACCAGTTCCAAACCAAAGTAATATGATTGGCGCAAGTGCAATTTTGGGAACGCTATTAATCGCAACGATAAAGGGCTCTACAATTTGAGAAACCCACTTTGAGTACCAAAGCAACAATCCAATACTTGTTCCAATGAGTGTGCCAATAACAAACCCCAGGAGCGCCTCCCAAAGGGTGTAACCAGTATCAATAAAAATAGAGTAGTCAAGAACGCTATCAACGAATCTTTTCCATATACCAAATGGTGTACCAACTAAAAATTCTGAGATGAGCCCTAGTTCCGCCAGAAACTGCCAAATAAAAAAGAAGACTACAACTGATAAAATTTGGATCAGCGATTTCCCTAGGCTGGTGTTTAAAAAATGGTGAGTTTTGCTACCTTTTGCGCTCATACAACATCATCCTTTTTGGTTTGAATATCCAATTCAGAGCAAAGTAAGTGAAAGTACTCGCCGAAATTCTTATGTGATCTAGCTTCTATTGGGGAAGATCGCTCAATATCAATTTGATGGACATTCTTGACTATCGTAGGACGTCCGCTAAGAGCTACGACCCGTTTTGAGAGAGCCACAGCCTCATCGACATCATGGGTGACTAAAATTACAGTCTTTTTAAACTTTGCTACAGCATCTAAAAGCACACTTTCAAGATATAGTCTTGTTTGATAATCTAGCGCCGAAAATGGCTCATCTAGTAATAAGATATCTGGATCCATTAGTAGCGTTCGGATTAATGCAACTCTCTGCCGCATGCCTCCAGATAGAGTCTGCGGGTATGCCTTTTCAAAGCCAGACAGGCCAAAAGTACTTAAATAGTCCCTCGCCTTCTCAGTTCCATTTGCGTCATCTTCACCACGCACTTTCAGGCCCAGCATGACGTTTTCCAGAACTGTCCTCCAGGGAAAAAGGAGATCCTTTTGCATCATGTAGCCGACTTTGCCTCTAAGGCTTTTTATCTTCTCTCCGCGATAAATAAGGTCCCCACTATCCGCACCCAAAAGGCCGGCGATGATGTTAAAAATGGTTGATTTACCACATCCGCTCGGCCCAATAATGCTAATAAAATCTTGCTCCATCACATCAAATGTGAGTCCATTTAAGACTGGAACTGATCCGGAGTTGCTATCAAATGATTTGTATATCTCCTTGAGAGAGAGTTGAACAGCAGGTAGCTTCATATAAGTAAGTTTTCTTTTGTTGGGTGCTAACTAATATTTAGTTGACCCATAGTCACATTAGATTGAACTACTTACCGCGAAGATTGCTTACAAGTGGTGCGCATATTTTTTATAACGTGCATCGATCATCTAATTGGTGCAGTAATTTAAAATATATAAGCTCTATCGATGAAAAAATTATTTGGCAACTCCCTTTTTATAAAGGAGATAACCCCGCTTCAAGGCACAAGCTTTGCCGCCCCACTTTTATTATGCAATGCAGTCGGTATACGCGCTGTATTAGGTCAAGACCTAACCCCTTTAGCCATTAAAGCGCTACTTGTACATAGCGCAAAACAAAATGGCAATGATAAAAATGAGGTTGGCTGGGGAAAAGCACCTGAATCTCTTAATGAAATCATTACGTCACCCCCTGGTGTGGCTCGCATTGTTTATCAAGGGGAGCTAAAACCAGGAAAATATCTCCGAGCCTCTATTCCCATCCCTAAATCAGAGCTAACTGGACGCGTAAAACTCAAGGCAACTTTTTGCTACGCATCACCGGTGGACCCCCAGGAAGCCTCTTGCTATACCCAGGCCGAATTAGAAGTTACCTTCAGACCAAACCTATCAAAATTCAGCAATGATAAGACTACTGGAAAGGCTAAATCACAGCCTGATACCTCCTCTTTTTTTGAAACAAGTAGCTACGCAACCGAAGAAGAGCGGCGCGCTGATTGGGGAAAATGGGAGACTACGCTTCATGCGGAGCAAGGCTTTCTTGGAACTACGCTCAATGCACCAGTATTTGATATTCACTACAATGCTCGTGAATCAGGAGCTCCAACAGTAGGGGCAGGGAAAATTAAGTACGCTCTTGTAATTGCTGTCGAAGCATCAAAGCACCAAGATCTCTATAACGAAATCTTGCAAAGCTACGCATCAATACTTATCCCAATACAGCCGAAAGTTACCATTCCAATTAATGTCTGATGTACTTTGCAATTTATAGTTTAAATAAATTGCCTTTGACTTTTATACCCAATGTGTCAGTGCGCCACCTTGGGCATAAAAAAGCATTTGTTTAACCGTGGCCGTCAAGGGTGCGCTAGCCACCCCTTTGGGGTGCCCTTGACGGAATGAGTACGAGGCTTTTTGAATCAGCCCACTACCTTCATATATTCAGCTTCAATTGCATCATATATTTCTTCAGGCACCGTTGCAGCAAATTTCTTACGACGGTTAATTGATATCTTCCCATTATGCTCCATGCAAGCCAGAATTAACGTATTGAGGTCCTTGCCCCGTATATCGTACTGACCATCAATCGCGCGATAAATAAGGTCGTACTTGGCTAAGAATTCAGTCTCTTCTCTTAAGTCCTTTTCTAGCGCCTGCTTGGCCATCTCCAATCCAAACTCAACACAGGCAGTGGCATTCCAATAGCGATATAAGGAGTCATCTGATTTGAATGTCATTTGATACTCATCGCCATCAATCCAAATAACTTCCCAGCGCTTGCGAGCAGGCTCAGAAAAGCTCTTTAGAGCAGCTAGGTATAAATCTTCATTGCGCTTCATCGCAATGGATACTGGCAATAGCAAGCCATTCTTCAAAGCGCCGGACTGGCACAAAGCATGATGAAACAGAAAGCGTGATAAGCGCCCATTACCATCCATGAATGGGTGGATAAAAACAAATCCGAATGAAACAATCGCAGCGGCAACCAAAGGGTCTATCTGCTTTGACGAAGTATTAGCAAAGCCTACCAAACCCTTCATCAAGTCATTAACGATCTCAGGTGGTGGTGGAATATACGTTACGCCAGCAGCACCACGTAATGGACTGCTTAACCAGTTTTGTTGATGACGATAGTTAGCCGCCCTATCCAAAGGATTGGTAATGGCGGTATTTTGCAAGCCAACTAAGTACTCTTCATCCAACTGGGTAGTCAGATGGGCTTTTTTAAGTAGTTCTACAAATGCCTCTGCTTTCGTAGCGCTCGGTGTCTCATGTTCAATTTCAAAAGAACTTTTGGTCTCGCTTAAATAAGCCCAAGACATTGCTCTATCGGATGCGGCCCCACCTAGTTCTGATAGAAATTCATTTGCTTTCTGGAGGATGTTAGATTCAAGCAGGCTATTAATACGTGTGGTTCGCTCAACAGTTACGCAGTAATCCAAAGAACCCAAGCCATTGAAGTTAACGCGCCATTTGGCATTGCGTATGCTTGGTCCTGTAATGTATTTTTTGGGGTCAAATAAATTAACCATTGGCCCCGTAATTACTGGCGCGCCCTTTAACTCTTGCTTATTAAAGGCTTCCCACAAAAAACAAGCAGTACGAATGTAAACGCCTGTTGGCGATTCGCTAATTGCGGCCAGCATCTCTTGGGCTGGAATTTTTCTTAAGGCCTGCGATAACAATTGGAGATTAACTCCTTCATGCTTTAGCGCAAACAACAGGTGGCTTAGTGGGCGATCATCTTTGGGAGCTACCTTTGCGGGTATCAACAATGCGCCCTGGGTGGGCGTTACACTGGTTACCGAGGCAAGGCGTGCAGGTACAAGTGGGTCAAAAGCACTGAGATCAAGCTGACTTTTTACCTGTGAATAGCCTATATCGCCCATATTTCCCCCAAGCCCCACTTTTTCGTTCGAATAGCTATTTTCCCGCACTTTTTCCTACATATACACACTTTTTCTTACGATTACACATATTTACACACTTTTTCTTACATATTTCAATAGATTCCTACATTTCTAAATATATCCTCACTTTTTCCTACGAAATAGTGGTTCGGGCAATTTTTTAGTAAATAGCCCAAAAGATATGTATTTAATTGCAATATGCAGTTTTGTTGACAATAAAGCCAGTTATGTGCAGTTTTGTTGACATATTGACTCAATTTAGCGTGATATATGCTTTTTTATTGACATGCTGCCGACCAGGGTGCCCTTGACGCAAATAGACCGCTTGTATTCTACTAGTTTAAATTAGTAAATGACTCATAAATGAGTCCCTAATATACTTAAGGTATTATTTATGAGTCATTTTTATTGACCAATGACGTATAAACAGGTATATTAGTGTCTCGTACTTAATGAAGAGCATGAGGCAACTATGCGCGTAGATCAACAACTTACCCTAGCATCAAAGCAACTTGGCCAATCCGCTGAAATAGCGCAATGCCTTGTTTCTTTGCGTCTTGCGCGTCGTGTTCGCCAAAGTGAAGCAGCAGTCCGTGCCGGCCTATCTCGCGCTACTGCACAGCGCATTGAAAAGGGTGATCCTGGTGTAGCCGTTGGTGCGCTCCTGCGTTACTTAGATGCAATCGCTCCAGGCATGAACTTATTTCAACTATTAAGCGGAGATGATCCTGCGATTATTGCTTTAGAGCGTCGCTCACGTCCACAACGCGTACGTGACTTAAGTACAGCTGAAATGAAAGCGCTTGATTTCTGATGGCAAACACGATGAAGAATCTGTTTGTCTTTGCCAATCTTGATGGTGATTTTGTACCAGCAGGACAACTGCAAGTAGATGAGGAAGGCTCAAGACTCATTGCCTCTTCATTTGCTTATGGCTTACGTTACTTAGATAGGGGCAATGTACAGGAAATTGATCCCGTCGCCCTTAGCCTCAAGAATAAAAGCGAGATCAAAGGTAGGCGCCTCGTTCCACCAAATGGCTTAGAAGCTTTTGGCGGAATTCGTGATGCCGCTCCTGATTCTTGGGGAAGAAGAGTTATTGAGGCAAGACTTAAGGTTCCAGCTAATAGCCTGCCAGAATCAACCTACCTTCTTGAGGCTGGTAGCGATCGCATTGGGGCGTTAGATGTTCGAGCCTCCTTAACTCAAGAAGAGCGCCCCGCTCATGAAAGTATTCACAATCTGTCATACGTACTCGAGGGTGCGCAGAAGATTGAGGCAGGCTTACCAGTTTCCGAAGCACTATCTAGAATTTTGATTGTGGGTAGCGGCCTAGGGGGTATGCGTCCAAAGGCAAGCGTGCGCGACGATGACAACATTTTATGGATGGCCAAGTTCCCAGGCAACACTGATGGAGTCTTAGATGTACCAAGCATTGAATATGCCACTCTCAAGCTTGCAGAGTTAGCCGGTCTCAAGGTTGCTGAAACTCAATTAGAGCAAGTTGGCAAGAAAAAGGTGTTGATGGTTAAACGCTTCGATCGCTCTTGGACCGCTGCAGCCCGTTCAGTAGAGATTCGTCATCATGTGGTTAGCGCTCTCACCCTCATTGCTTGCCACGAATCAGAGTCCAATACAAAAAGCTATATGGATATTGCAGATGCTATACGCAGATATTGTCTGGTTCAAACAGTCAAATCGGATGTTGAAGAACTATATGCACGCATGATCTTTAACCTTTTTGTCAGCAACGATGATGATCATCTACGCAATCATGCATTCTTATGGAATCAGGGGCTTAAAGGCTGGAGCCTAAGCCCGCTCTACGATGTGATGCCTCATGCAGTCATTGCAAGTGAGCGCTACCAACACCTAGGGGTCGGACCTCAAGGTAAGCTAGCAACCCTAGACAATGCCTATGGGGCTAAAGAACGCTTTGGTTTATCTCCGCAACAAGCAAGCTCTATTATCGATCGCGTATGGAGAGTAACTAGGCAGTGGAAAACACACTTCGAAAGCCTTGGAATTCCTGCAGATCAAATTAAAGAAATCTCCCGAGCCTTTAGGCACATTGACGATATTTGCAGCCCTGAATTAATCAAGTCTTTAGCTAAGGGCTAATCCCCCCCATCGAGAAGATCTTGCTGGACAACTAGATTTCAATAATAAGGGATGAATTGAATTCTGGGTTTTCGGCGTGGTTAGATCGAACATAACCGCGAGGATTACAAACTACCCTAGTACCATTCATTTCATAGTCGCAGGAATCATGCGTATGCCCATGAATCCATAGAGACATCTTGCCAAAGAGGTGCGCCAACTCCGAGGAAAAGCAGGCAGACAATAAATCTTGCTTATATCGCTCTGCAACTGAGCTCATTGAGGGTGGATGGTGCGTAATTACCACCGTCTTGCCATCAAATGGGCTCTCTAGCTCCTGCTGGAGCCAAGCCAATGATTTTTCATGTAATTGAATCGATTTTTTCGGGGAAAAATTTCTTCCTCCATCACGTATTGTTCTAAAGTCATTTAAGTAAAGCTCGCCATACGATAGGCATTTAGATTTTAGATCCTCGCCAAATAATAAAAAGTCAGTCCATAACGTAGCTCCCAAGAAGCGGATGGGCCTATTTGATTTAGGATCCTGCAGTTGCAGCACATCATTATCAAGAAAATGAATTCCGTACTCAGTGGATGCGTTCCTCATCCGTTCAATGGCATGACCACGCTGGGAGCCATAGAACTCATGATTGCCAGCCACATAAATAGTCTCTTGATTTGGAAACGATTTTCTAGCCCAAGTTATACCCTCTGAGCGCAGGCCAATATCACCGGCCAGGACAATAACATCTGCCGCATTTAATGTAGGTGAAAAGTCGGCAGATTCTAAATGCAAATCACTTAGTACATGAATTTTCATAATTTAGATAAGTCGCCATGATGATCTTGATATTGAGATCTAGTGTAGTCAATAAATTAACCATGACGTCTTACAAGGAATTGAGCTTGGCATTGACGTTAGCCTTGGGGGACTCTAAATTATCAACATACTACTAAAAACCGCGTTCATCAAAAATGCATCAAGAACAAAACTATTTCTCGCTTGATTTAGAGCTCAATAATGCTCAAGATAATTCCACAGTAAATCCAAAGATCATTCAAATAGGGTTAGCAGTCGGAAACTACCATGACTATGTCAATCAATCCCTATCTACGTATAAATGGTTCTTAGATCCTCAAGAGCCTATTTTTGAGTTCATCACCCAATTAACGGGCATTTGCAATCAGGATATTTCTGACTATGCAGTTCCACATGAACAAATAGCTAAAGAAATTGGGAAAATTATTACTACGCGTAATTGCTTTGTTAATCCCATTACTTGGGGCGGTGGCGATTCACTTGAACTGAAAGCTGAATTTAAAGATCGAGGTATCAGCTTTCCCCATTTTGGTCGTCGCTGGATCGATGTCAAAACTTGGTATAGCCTGCACATGCTTGCCATGGGCAAAAAACCCAGTGGCGGTCTATCCTCAGGCCTGGGTTCTTTTAAGCTTCAATTTGAAGGCAGTCCACATAGAGCAGATGTTGATGCTCTCAATACCTTGAGGCTTTTCTTTGAAATCCTTCACAGGCACAATCGGATATATCAACTGGTAAGCGATGCAAGGGCTTTGAAATAGCCGTATCTATATACCTAAAAATAGGGTTATATTGATTCCGCTGGATTTGATTATTTGAACTTTCCAAATCTTTGGGGGGAAATGAAGGCTTGCAACGCATTTACAGATAACCCCTCACAGCATCAATTGCTTGATCCTTACGATATAAGTTAAGTTGTCGACGAGA
>NZ_NCJB01000058.1:0-12215 GCF_002282275.1 Polynucleobacter sp. 39-46-10
AAAAATCAATTTGCAGAAAATCAAGCCAAATCCGTTGAAAGCGCCCGTGCATTGGGTCAAACTGCTCTCGAGAACGCTCAAGAACTAGCAGAAATCAATTACCAAGCAGCTCAACAAGCTGTAGCCAATGCGCAAGCTAAGGCCGCTGAATTGTTAAAGGGTAAAGATGCTAAAGCAGCCTTAGATCTCCTGCAAAGCCCAGAAGTGCAAGAGGCGGTTGCTGAAGTTGCCGCTTATCAGAAAAAAGTGGCCGCAGTATTGCGTCGTGGAAATCAAGAATTAGTTGAGGCTGTAGAAGCCGCCATTGATCAATCACAAGATGACTTAAAGAGCTTTGTCGCAGCCGCTACCTCAAAGGCGCCAGCAGGTTCAGAAGCATATGTAAGTGCCTTTACCTCGGCATTCAACACAGCAATGCAAAATTTTGATCAAGTACGATCAACCACTCAAGATGCTTTTGCAAACTTTGAGAAAAGTGTTGAAACCGCAATGAAGAGTGCAGAAGGTCAATTTGGTCAGGCTCCTAAGGCAGGAAAAAGTCGCGCCAAGTAAGTAGTAGATAATAGTTAAACAAAAAGCCCCGTGTAAGCGGGGTTTTTTGCTGGCGTAATATCAAAAAAATTTGAGAAAATAGCGAGATAGCTGCTAAAAATGCTGGAAGAGGCATGCTTTTAATTCTTGAGGAAATCGTATGAATCGCATTATGTTGTTGGGAAAAATTCACAGAGCAACCGTTACAGAGGCGGATTTGCATTACGAAGGCTCTTGTGGAATCGATGAAGACTTACTCGATGCTGCGGATATGCGTGAATTTGAAAAGATCGAGCTTTACAACATCAACAATGGCGAGCGTTTCTCAACATACATCATTAAAGCAAAGCGTGGGTCCGGCATTATTTCTTTGAATGGCGCTGCTGCACGTAAAGCACATGTTGGCGACCATCTGATTATTTGCACATACGGACAAGTTAGCAACGATGCAGTTGCAAAGCATGTACCTAAGATTGTGTTGTTGGGTGAAGGCAATACCATTAAAGAAATTAAAAAGGTCAATTAAATTCTTGGCATTCCTGGGGCTAGGTATTAGCCAGGATTACAAAAGTAACATCTCAAGATATACTAATGCTAAGCAGGAGAGTGAGGCCATAGGCCTCCACCGAAGGCGCAAACTCCCATGAACGCTCAGGTACCCAACAGGAAGGTACTGCTTATCCTAAACTGCCGTCTGGAGAGTCACCATATTGATGGTGCACCGAAGGAGCAAGCACTAAGCTAGGTCTTAGTGTGAATCTCTCAGGTATCAAGGACAGGGGGAGCGGCAAGCGAGTGGCGCATTGAATGCGCACGCGCAAGTTAGGAGCCCTGTATGAATACCACCCCAAGCTAAATCAGTAAGAGCGCATTAGCTATTTCCCGCATTGGGACCATTAACAATCTTACTGAAATAGGCAAATTATGAGCAATATCTACACTAAGGAAGCCCCATATCATCCAGGCTATGAGGACGTATCGTTTAAACGCGAAGTATCAAAAACCGTATCAGAGTTAAGCGAACTGAGGTTGGTAAACGCACGCTATCTCAAATTTGCAGATGCTATTGTGGATTTCTGTAAAGCGAGTCACGTACCCACCAAGAAAGTAAACGTTGGCTAGCAAGAGATAAAAGTAGCCATTAGAAAGTAAAAGCCACCTTCGGGTGGTTTTTTACATTCAATTCTTGATAAGATCGTTCATCTAATTGAATGCTAAATACATCATGAGACTATTGAAAATAATATCGATATTGTTAGCAAGCCTATTTGTACTTGGCGCATGCTCCAAGGAAGAGCAATCTAATGTGATTAAGGTTGCTGTATCGCCTGCCATCCCCCCAATGCTTTTTGAGAAAGATGGCAAATACACGGGCGTAGATTTGGAAATATTTGAGGGTTACTGCAAGTCACGAGGTTGTACATTCAAAATGACTGCTTACGATTGGCTAGGTATGTTGGGCGCGGTGACTAGCGGGCAGGCTGATGTTGCGTTCTCGGGTATCTCTATTACAGATAAACGCAAAGAAGTGATAGATTTTTCCAAGCCATACTTCACGAGTACTTGGGATTTAATTAGCCTACAAAATCGTAATATTAAGATTGCCGATTTATCCCAGTTACAAAAATATACTATTGCTTATCCAACCGGCAGCGTCTTTGATGATTATGTAAAAGACGTGTTGCAGCCAAAAGGGTATTACTCCTTGGACCGAGTGAAGCTTTATCCTTCACCCACAGAGGCCTTAATTGCTTTGCAAAATGGCAATGTAGACTTGGTATTTGTGGATAGTGTGATGCTGCAAAGTTATCAAAAATCATTAAATCTCCCAGTGAGCAGTAGCTACCAAGTGGTGGGTTTTGATAACCTAGGATTTGCCTTTAAAAAAGGCTCCAAATTGAGGGACGACTTTAATTTATACCTTTCTGAGTTGGGACCAGAAAAATTAAAGGCAATTATTAATCAGTGGACGAAATAAATTGCAGTGACTTTGGTATATTGGGTTAAAGTGCTCTTAAGCTGATTATTTCAATTATTCATAAGGAAAAATATGTCTCATCATGACAAATTAATTGCCGCTTTCGAAACATACCAATCAGAGAATGAAAAGTTCCATGGTAAAGGAATCAAAGCTTCCGCTGCCAGAGCTCGTAAAGCTTTGCAAGAGATTGCCGGTTCTTGCAAAGAGCGTCGCAAAGAAATTACTGCTGAAAAAGAGGCGCTTGAAGGTAAGCCAAAAGGTGAGGGCATGTCACAAGATGCTGCTCGTCACGCACACATCAGAAAATAAATCCTTTCTGAAAAGTAAAAAGTCACCTGATGGTGACTTTTTACTTAGAGGTCAACGTTTTCAAGAGCAGAGCCTTTTAAGTGCCGAGTATCCGCCCATTGATCTACTGCCCAGCCACTCGATTCTTCATGGCTAATCCAATTTAATGATGCATTTGGTACCGAGACAATTCGTTGTGCGCTCAGAGATTGATTGCTTGCTATGCGATACATCATGTCGAGTGTGCCACCATGACTAACTACTAATATAGTTTTACCGGCATGACGCTTTTGGATGCTGTCTAGCGCATTTCGTACGCGTAATGAAAACTGCTGAATACTTTCACCACCCTCGAGATCATGATCTAAGTCGCGGGCGATATGCGCTTGCCAAATATCAGGCCGTAACAGAGGGGCTTCAGTAATTGAGAGCCCTTGAAGTGCGCCAAAATTGCGCTCTCGTAAAGCGCTATCGACCTGCGCTTCCACTCCAAATAATTCAACGACAGCATTTGCAGTATCAGCCGCTCTTTTCAGGTCGCTGGTATACAAGACATCAAACCCAAGATTAATGTCTTTAAGCGCTTGAGCCATTTGGCGTGCCTGTAAAACACCTTTGGGATTAAGGGGCGTATCGGTGTGGCCTTGCAACCGTCTTTCGGCATTCCAGGCGGTTTCGCCATGGCGAATTAGGCAGAGTTTTGTAGTTGTCATATAACAATATTAAGTCGAGTTAATTTCTATCAGATTCTGAAAAGTCGAGGGGATCTCCAGGGATAAGGCATCCGGACTCGAGCGCCTCTGCTCTAAGTCCGCCCATATTCTCAAATGCATTCATAAAATCGGGCCTTTTGAGTAGATTGGCTGGTCTTTGGCAGGGCGCACATAATTCTGTACCCCTAAACATAAGGCCCCCTAAATAGAAAATCTTTCCAACTAGAGCATTAAGCTCATTTGTAGAAATGCCGCTAATCACAAGATTTCTGCGAGTATCACCCTCGCTAAAAACTGCTTGTTGCCGGGCAAGGAGTTCTTGATTGGCATGATCAATGCCGGAAAGTGCAATAAGAGAAATATGTCGAATCTTAGGTTTGGTTTTGGAGAATGCACCTACGCCCAGTGCGTAGCGATCGCCCTCAATTCCTTTGCCAGCAATGATATTGGCTTGTGTCAGCTGAATCATCGATTCGCCTGCTCGAGAGGCAATTTGAATTGAATAAATTTGCGGAGATGCTGTCATGATGAGAGCATATTACATAAGAAAAAGCCCCGGCAATTTCGGGGCTTAGTACTTATGCTGCAACAGGTTCAGCGGTGGGTGCCGCGACGGGAGGTCGCTTATTGATAGCCCTCTGAATCTTTGCCTTCTCTTTAGGCTTGGTACTCGAGTCCAGCAATTTACTTAGTTGGGCTGTAGTGAGTGGACCCAATTTAGCCTTGCCCGTTTTACTAACCATGGGGTCGTTTTTTCTATTTCTTTGATTTTGGCCAACAGCCATATTTTTTCCTAGAGTCTTGGAATGATGAACCTCTGAGCTTGCTCAGCAGACTCCCCTAAGTAGGGCGCGGAATAGTGATCACAAACCAGAATAACAGTTAAGCGGTCTAGGCGCTATGATTACATCATGATGAATACGCCTAATATGAAATTAGCACCAATACCATTATTGAATATGAGGGCTCGAATGTCATATCTCAAATATATTTTGTTACTGAGCGTGTTTAGTTTAATGGCCTGTGCTGCGGTATATACAGATGCATCAGATACAAATCACGTCACCTTTCTAATTAGTGATGGCGAGTCTGTGGAGTCGCTAACACCAAAGGCCAATGCGTATTGTGCTCAATACGGCAAGACTGCGTCGTTTAGAAAGAGTGATACTCAGCTGGTTGCGGTATTTGACTGCAACTGGCCAAAATCTAGTCCGCGCTAGATTTAGCCAGCAAGGTCTGATTGGTAGATGAGGCCTGCATGTTCTCTTAGTGCGTGGAATTGAATAGACTCCCAACGCTGCTGAGCTACATCTAATTCGGATTTATGGCTGGCCAAAAATACTGAAGCTCCCACTACATCCTCTGCCATGCGGTGAATATTTTCCTGGATGAATTTCTTGAGTGCTACAGGATCATCTGAGCTGACCCAGCGAGCCAAGTTGTAGCGTGCAGGCAGCAAGCGTACTTCAGCGCCATACTCAGTTTGCAGACGATGGCTTACGACTTCAAACTGTAGCTGTCCAAAAGCACCAAGTAACATCGTGCCGCCAGTCATTGGGCGGAAAACTTGAATCGCACCCTCTTCGCCAAGTTGCATTAAGCCCGTACGTAGTTGTTTGGAGCGTAATGGATCAGCAGATTCGACCATGCGGAAAATTTCAGGGGCAAAAAATGGCAAGCCTGTGAATTGCAATTGCTCACCTTCAGTGAGTGTATCGCCTAGCCTGAGAAGACCGTGGTTTGGTAATCCAATGATGTCACCAGGAAAGGCTTCATCTAGGATGTCGCGGCGTTGTGACAGGAAGGAAAGGGCATTATTAGTGCGCACTTCTTTTCCATTGCGACAAATCTTGAGTTTCATGCCGCGTTGAAAATGTCCCGAGCAGATGCGCAAGAAGGCAACGCGATCTCGATGGGCTGGATCCATGTTGGCTTGAATCTTGAAAACTACTGCAGAGAATTTATTTTCAGCGGGGCTCACCTCACGTTGCAAGGCCTTACGTGAGCCTGGTGATGGCGCAAGCTCAACTAGGGTGTTCAGAATTTCACGCACGCCAAAATTATTAATGGCAGAGCCAAAGAACACTGGTGATTGACGACCCGCTAAAAAAGCTTCGCGATCAAATGCGGGCATCGCATTTTTAATGAGGTCCACTTCAGCCAGTGCATTTTCAAGATCAGTGCCTAGGCGCTCCTTCAATGCTGGATCATTGATGTCAACAATTGCATGGGAGTCCTCGGTTACACGATCTTCACCTGCTTTGAACATGCGCATTTGACAGTTGGCAATATCAATTACACCGGCAAATGATTTACCCATGCCTACTGGCCATGTAAAAGGAACAACTTCTATTCCTAGTGCGGTTTCAATCTCGTCCATCAGTTCCATGGGCGGCTTTACTTCACGATCCATCTTGTTGATGAAAGTAACAATTGGCGTGTTGCGTGCACGACAGACTTCAAGCAAGCGCAAGGTTTGTGATTCCACGCCATTCGCAGCATCAATCACCATGAGGGCAGAATCAACCGCAGTTAAAACACGATAGGTATCTTCCGAGAAGTCCTGGTGACCCGGCGTGTCTAACAGGTTAATAATGCAATCGCGATACTCCATTTGCATGACCGAGCTGGCTACAGAAATACCACGCTGTTTTTCGATCTCCATCCAGTCAGAGGTTGCGTGCCGACTTGCTTTGCGAGCTTTGACACTACCGGCAATCTGAATGGCTCCCGCATATAACAAGAGTTTTTCAGTAAGGGTGGTCTTACCTGCATCTGGGTGGGAGATGATGGCAAAGCTACGGCGTCTTAAAACTTCTGCGCCGGGAGTGCTGGAGGTGATGGTATCGATGGTAATTCTGCGCTTAATCTAATTGACAGAATTATAAGCGGGTGCAGCTTCTTAGAATTGCTCTTCGGGCCTGACAAAGCGCCATTTTCCGGGAGGTAGGGCGCCCAGAGAAATTCTACCCATGCGGACGCGCTTAAGACCTAAAACCCTGAGGCCAACCATCTCGCACATACGACGAATTTGACGCTTACGACCCTCTCGTAAAACAAAGCGAAGTTGATCTTCGTTCTGCCAACTCACTTGGGCTGGCTTCAAAACAACGCCATCTAATTCTAGGCCATGTTTTAGTCTGTCTAAATCTTCAAAAGAGAGTGCGCCTTCAACTCGGACTAAGTACTCTTTCTCAATGGGACTGTTTTCGCCAATTAACAGTTTTGCAATTCGACCATCTTGAGTCAACACCAGCATGCCTGTGGAGTCAATATCGAGACGACCGGCAGGCGCTAGGCCACGGGTATTAAAGCGTGGGTTGCGACCCTTGTCGAGCGGGCTGGCAAAGTAGTTATCTGGGGTGATGAGGGAGGCAGCCGGCTGATACTCTTGCTCATCATCATAGTGGGAGATAAAGCCGACTGGCTTATTCAGAATGACCGTAATCCGAGATGCTTGTTGTGCCTTGGCGCCAGACTGGAGCTCAATCTTCTGATGACGAAAGGCTCGGGACCCTAGTTCATTGACCACCTCGCCGTCGACAGTGACCAAGCCTTGCTCAATATAAGAGTCTGCCTCACGGCGAGAGCATAGACCTAGCTCAGAGAGCAGCTTGGATACACGTATTTTTTCTTCCATGACTGCATTATCGGGCAATTGCCCCAGCAAAGACTAGGTTCTGACAATATGAACGCTACAGGGGGCTTCCTCAACAATTTTTGTCATTGAGGTGCGCCATGGCGTTACTTTATTTGGAAGCTTATGGGATGCGCCAATTAAGATCAGCGAGGCATCGTTATCCTTAGCGAATTCCACAATTCGACTAGCTGGATCAAGGGCCTCTAGTACGTGATACGAAATCCTTTCTGGAGGGAGTTTCAAGGGCTTTGCCCACTCCATGAGCTGGACAAGGTGGCCTCGAACAATGCCGCTAGCAGTTTCGCTTTCTTGATTGCCTTCAAAAGTAGGCGTGCTGGCAATAGTGCTAATGCACACAAGGCGACTTTCGGGATAGGCTTGCAATAAATTCTTTGCGGTCGTTTGCATCCGCTCACGTAGGTTCTCATCAGATTGGCGCGTATCAATCGCAGCAATCATGAGTGGCGCATCGTAATTTCCGACACTAGGGCGCGGACTTGGAGAGGGCTCGTAACCCGCAGCACGTAACATGCGCTTGAGGTTTTCCCAAAAGCTGAGAGGGTCAACTCGATCTGCGCGCTCAGTCAGGGTAACGCTCTCATGATCACGTAGTACTTGACGAAGACGTGCGGCACTCTGGTAGCGATCTGCTGCGCGCGGCTCTAAGCAACGCAAAACAACTTCTTGTAACCAGCGAGGGATCTCTTTACGGATGGCGCGTGGAGGGAAGGCTTGTGCCCACATTCTTTTGCGCAAACCACTCATGGTCTGCGGGTTGCCAAAAGGCAGCTCTCCCGTTAACAGCTCATAAAGGATGACGCCGATAGAAAAAATATCACTACGGTAATCTGAGCGAATACCAGTAATTTGCTCTGGTGCGATGTATGGGGCTGAGCCGATTCCCTTACGCATTTCTTCCGCGAGCAAGTCGGGGAAGCGTGCATGATGCGATAAGCCAAAATCAATTAAGGTGAGTTTGCCTTTTGCATCAATCAGAATATTTTCTGGCTTGATATCTAAATGAATCGCGTCTTGTGCATGCAAGGATTGCACTGCTTGCGCTAAGTTAGCGCCAATCTGTACAACCTCATCAATCGAAAAAACCTTATCTTCTTTGATGAGATCCTCAAGAGGTCTGCCTTCTACGCGTTCCATTGCAATATAGGGACGTGTTGCCATATTGCCGGAGCCCAGATACTTGGGAACATAGGGGCTCTTCAGTGAGCGCAAAATCGTGAGCTCAGTTTCAAAGCCAATCAGACTTTCAACTGGTTGATCACGCCCTACTCTAGGAATCTTCAAGAGAATAGGTACATCAATACCCTCTTTGGTTGCGGAATATAGGCTGGCCATACCGCCACGATGAACCTCCGTCCCCAGAACAAACCCATCAACAACTTTGCCTTCTTGAAAAATCTCATCAACTGCTTCGATATCGGTATTAATCGGCATAGGTAAATTATTTGCCTGTGATTAGGCGGTTGGCAAGATCCTCTGGCAAGCCAGCACGGCGGACTTTATCCGCCGCAGTGAATTGGTCATAAGGGGTGCGATGAAACGTGAGGGCTTCTAATGCTGGTTCAAAAACAGCAAAGCAAGCCTCAGGATTTCCATCTCTCGGTTGACCAAGTGAGCCCACTACGCTAACCCATTGGCGATGATGCATCACTGGAACTTCATCGCCAGGGTGTGGTGCAAAACGAATGAGCTTGCCGACTGCACTTTGATAGAAAAGTGCTTGCTCATGTGCATGACCAACAAAAGTATATGTCTTGCCTGAGCTTTGCACACAACGCCATGCACTCATGCTGTCAGTAATGTAATTCCAGTCTGCGGGATTGTAAGCTGATGCGTGAACAAAACACATCGCCTCTTCTTGAATGATGAGTGGCAAATCTTTTAGGAATTGAACTTGAGTGGAATTAAGCTGTGTTTTAGTCCACTCGATTGCTGCATTTGCACTGACATTCATTTGGTGGTGGCAGTCTTCAAAGACAGCTTGATCGTGATTGCCTAGTACTGCAATCGCTTTCTTATCGGCGACCATTTCACCAATGCGATCAATTAGGGCGCCGGGATCTGCGTTGTAGCCAACAATGTCCCCTAAAAAAACCATGCGGGTAACGCCCAACTCTTTTGCCTGCTCCATGCAGGCGTCAAAAGCTTCTAAATTGCTATGTAGATCGGCAAATAGCCCAATGCGTTCAGTCATCCTTTAATGATAGGACAAAAGTGCCCCAAGCAGAAGTCTTAATAGGGGCTTGCTTCGTTAAATGGCCTATTTTTAAAACGCTTATGAACCCAATAGTATTCAGCGGGCCTCAGTAGTATTTCTCGTTCAAAAATTTGATTTAGCCTTGCAGTGTCTGCCTCAGGATTATCAGTCGGAAAATTCTCAAGAGGCTTGCTAATGGCGCAAATGTAGCCAGTCTCATTCTTTTTTAAAGTGGTGATCATCATGCAGACCTGTGCCCCTGTAATTTTGGCAAGACGCGATACGGCAGTGATCGTATTTGTTTGAATATTAAAGAATGGAACGAAAGCAGAGTCTTTAAGACCCAGGTCAATATCGGGTGCGATGATGATAAGGCTACCCTTACGGATTTCTCGAATTAATTCAAGAGAGTTTCCCTGGCGATCAATTGAGTTCCCGCCAAATCGATTGCGCCACTCAACAATTTTCTTATTGAAGAAAGGGCTTTTCATTCTTTGGAAAAATCCAGAGGTGCGAGGCCAGCCTTTATCTTTTGCAAGCGCGCTCAAAATAATACTGCCCTCGATGCCAATAAAATGCATATTTACTAAGATGCGTGGTTGTCGATCATTTAGATCAACCTCTGATTGAACCTCAATCATGTCAGCAAGCTGTATTTTGCTCCCAAGCCAAATAATGCTTTTTTCAACCAGGCTACGACCAAGTAGTCGCCAGTGCCGTTTTCTGAGCCGGTTAATTTCCTCGCTATTAAGCTCGGGGAAGCAGAGCTCTAAATTTTTCTGAACTACTCGATTGCGATCACTGGGAATGTGCGCCGCCAAATAGCCTAAGCCATAGCCAATAGAGACTAAGGTTTTGTAAGGCAGTGACACCAGAAATCTGAGGAGTGCCACCCCAGAATAGTTTGAAAAGTTTTTAAACAAAACTGAATTTATTCGGTATCGTAGCGAGATAGGGATTTAGCGTAACGCACATGCATTTCTTCGGCGGAGCTAATAGACATGCCTAAATCATTTACTAGGCCGCTCTCGAGACGATAAGTCCACCCATGCACGGTGAGGTCTTGCCCTCTCGCCCATGCATCTTGAACAATGGTAGTTTCACAAACATTGACTACTTGTTCAATGACATTGAGTTCGCATAAGCGATCTTGGCGTTTGGCGGTTGGGATTGCATCACCAAGGTAGCGTTCATGTTTTTGATGAACATCTTTAACGTGCCGCAACCAGTTGTCAGCCAGACCTACGCGCCTATCAGTCATTGCGGTATGCACGCCTGAACAGCCATAATGACCAACCACCAAAATGTGTTTGACCTGCAATAGATCAATTGCAAACTGAATTACGGATAAGCAATTCAGGTCAGTGTGTACCACTACGTTTGCTACATTTCGATGAACAAATAATTCACCGGGAAGAAGGTTAACGATTTCGTTGGCAGGAACGCGACTATCTGAGCAGCCAATCCAAAGATACTCGGGCGCTTGCTGAGAAACTAGACGCTTAAAAAAATTCGCATCATTGGCGATCATGGCTTCTGCCCACTCGCGATTATTCGCAAATAGCTGGTCTAAGGCGTTGGAGTTCTTCATAATCATGATTTGAGTTTAAAGTACTTTAATGATGCCCATTTGGTTAAAACAAACCCCCACTGGCATTGTCCTGAATTTGCATTGCCAGCCAGGCGCAAGGCTGACCAAAGTGGTTGGACTCCATGACGGTTGCCTGAAGATATCGCTGCAGGCTCCCGCGCAGGAAAATAGGGCAAATGAGATGCTTTTATCTTGGCTTTCCAAGCAGTTGAGAGTGCCACAAAAACAAATTCAACTCATATCGGGGCAAAGTAGCCGCATTAAAAGGGTGGAGATCTGGGGTTCAATTACCCCAGAGCAAATTATCGAGGTGCTGAGCCCCTAAGACTTACCAAAAAATCGCCCATAAAATCCCCAAAATGAGCACCCATTTTCCAATGTAATAAATACCGCGATGTTTTGCTTTAAGTTTTTTAGCTTGCGCTCTGAGGTGATAAAAGTACTTAAAGAGAATGTTTACTAGCCCCACTTTCTCCCCCTCAACATTCTGGGAGGAGGCTGCGCTCATCACATAGCGACCAAACCAGCGATTTAATAGCTGCACCAATTTAGTGTGAACGGGTCGCTCGACATCGCAAAACAAGACAATGCGCTGGTGATCAGTTTCATTGGCCGCATAGTGGATATAGGTTTCATCAAACATCACTGGCTCACCATCCTTCCAGTAATAGCGCTCTCCATCCACATCGATAAAGCACTTTGGATCATTTGGGGTGACAAGCCCAATGTGATAGCGCAGTGAGCCCGCATAAGGGTCTCTGTGGCGTACTAGCCTTGCCCCGGGGGGTAGGGAGGCAAACATTGCCGCCTTGATCGAGGGGATTGATTTCAGGAGGGCAACGGTTTTAGGGCAATTGAGCTGTGCGGATGGCATTTCTTTCCCATACCAATAGAGGTGAAAGCGTTTCCAGCCTGTGCGAAAAAAAGAGTTAAACCCAATATCGTTGTATCCCGTAGCGGCAGCAATTGCGCCATCTGCATTTAAGGCGAGAGCTTCATCACGAATCATTTGCCAGTTATCTTGAAGGGGCTTCATCTCAGGAAAGTCGGCGACCGGAATAAACGCCCCAGCCTTGGTTTTCGAAAATAAGTACAGTAGGCTATTAATTGGGGCCAACAGGACTTGGTAGTCGGTAAGGGAGCGCACTAAGCCAAACCGCACCTTGCCCCTGAAATAAACATAAACAGCTGAGACAACAAAGATCAAAAAGACAAGATGACGAAATTCCATGAGGTTTACCAATTAGCGTTAATAC
>NZ_NCJB01000423.1:0-1747 GCF_002282275.1 Polynucleobacter sp. 39-46-10
CGGCGCAATCAAAATCGCATCTGCAGCTCTAGAAAGTTCAATGTGGGCCATATTGTTGGCAATGCTGCTATCCCATTGGCTGGTGTAAACCGGATTGCCTGTGAGTGCTTGCATGGTGACTGGCGTCACAAATTGTTGAGCAGCTTGGGTCATTACCACTTGGACGCTGGCACCTTCTTGCATCAACTGACGTGCTAGCTCAGCCGACTTATAGGCTGCAATGCCACCAGAAATGCCGAGTACGATTTTCTTATTTAAAAGTGATTGCATGGGACCAGCTTAATGGGATTGAGGCTTTTTGCCAAATGACTTGCTAAGCTCGCCCCAAATAATGAGGCCAGCACCAATGCAAATGGCACTATCGGCAATATTGAAAGCAGGCCAATGCCAATTGGCGTAATGTAAATCTATAAAATCGACTACAGCGCCATACAAGATGCGATCCAAGACATTGCCAAGTGCACCTCCCAGAATGAGGCTGAGAGCCCAGCAGAGCATCTTGTCACTCAGACTCTTGCGTAGCAGCCAAAGGATGTAAGCCGAAGCTGCTAAGCCAAGGATCGTAAAGAACCAGCGCTGCCATCCTGAGCTCTGAGCTAAAAAAGAAAACGCTGCCCCCGGGTTGAATAGCAACAACCAGTTCATAAATGGCAGGACGGGTTCAGGTACGCCTAATTGAAGATTGCTTAAGGCAGACCATTTACTCAGCTGGTCTAGCAATAGCGTAATGCTTGCAATCGCTAGATAACGAAGAAATGATAGGTTTGCGCTCATAGCGTGGTGGTATGAATGCCGATTGTTTATGCAAACAAGCGTGCTTCACCATCTCCAAAAAGATTGCTGATACATCTACCGCACAATTCTGGATGCTCTGCATTGGTGCCAACATCGGCGGTGTGATGCCAGCAGCGCCCACACTTTTTATATTGACTGCCTCTCACCAGAACTTCGAGACCGCCATTACTCAATTCAATATTGGCACTAGAGGTAATGGTGACAAAGCGCAAGTCATCTTCAAGAGAATGCAAAATTGCAAAATCGATATCACCCACTTTAATGGTGAGCTCTGCTTGCAGAGATGAGCCTACATTGCCAGCCTCACGTTCAATCTCAATAGCCTTCGTTACCTCAGAGCGAATTTCGCGAATGCGTGCCCACTTTGCAAGTAGCTCTGTTGCATGCTCGATTTCTGGGAAGGTGCCGAACTCTTCCATGAAGATGGATTCGCTGAGTTTCTCATTTGCACCATGCGGGAATGATGACCACGCTTCCTCGGCAGTAAAGGATAGGAATGGAGCCAACCACTTTAAAAGATTGCGAGTGATGTGAAACAGTGCGTTTTGTGCAGCACGACGCTCTTTAGAGTCTGGAGCGCTGGTATATAAGCGATCTTTCAGAATATCTAAGTAGAAGCCACCTAAATCTTCCGAGCAGAAAGTCAGCATGCGAGCTACAGCGGGCTGGAACTCATAAGCTTTGTAGTGAGCCTGTACTTCATTTTGTAATTGATTGCCTAGAGCAACAGCATAGCGATCAATCTCAAGCCACTCACTTGCAGGCATGCTGTGCTTTGATGGGTCAAAGTCAGATAGGTTGGCCAGCAAGAAACGCAAAGTATTGCGAATACGACGATAGCTTTCAACCACACGTTTCAGAATCTCATCCGAGATCGTCATCTCGCCGGAGTAATCGGTAGACGCTACCCACAAACGAATAATTTCTGCGCCCAGCTTGTCAGCAACCTGCG
>NZ_NCJB01000424.1:0-1746 GCF_002282275.1 Polynucleobacter sp. 39-46-10
TACCGATCGCAAGAACCGCTCCAGGAAGTGCATAACCAAAGCCTAGCAATCGATTGACCCAGCTTAAGCGCGCATTCATCCTCACTGAGTAAGCAAAAAATACTGCGAGTACAACTGAAATTACTGCAGTCAAAACTGAAACAGATAAAGAATTACTCAACCAATCTAGATATCGAATATCAATTGTCAGACCTTGCTTAAAGAGTAATTGCACGAGTGCAAATGCTGGCAATAAGAATCCGCACAAAAGCGTAGCACCACAAAATGCAAATGCAAAAAAAGCTTTCTTACCGCGCAGAGATTTAGCTAATGTCTTACCTCTTGAAGATGAGGCATAACGCAATTTTGAACGGCTACTCTGCTCAATAAAGAAGATGAGTAGGACAAAACTCAACAGGCCTAAGGCAAGCTGCACCGCAGCCACACGGTCACCAAAAGAAAGCCAAGCCTTAAAGATACCGGTTGCAAAGGTCTGCACACCAAAGTAAGAAACCGCCCCAAAATCAGCCAAGACCTCCATGAGTGCCAAGGCCATCCCGGCGAAGATGGCTGGTCTTGCCATAGGCAACACCAACTTCGTAAACCCTTGCAGAGGACTGTAGCCAAGGGTTTCTGAAACCTCAATCAATCGACCGCTACGCTCTAGAAAAGCAGTGCGGGTAATGAGGTAGACATAGGGAAAGAGACAGAATGAAAAAGACCAAATAGCCCCACTCAATGAGCGCGGATCTGGAAAGAACCATAAGGACTCCATTCCGAGCATGCTACGAAGGCCACTTTGTATCGGCCCAGAAAACTGCAGCAGATCAACAAATAAATAAGCCATGACGTAAGTAGGGACGGCCAAGGGAAGAATTAAGGCCCACTCAAATATTTTTTTACCAGGGAATTCATAGCTAGCAATGATCCAGGCATTGCCGACACCCAGGATAAACACTCCGACACCAACACCAAGTATGAGCACCAAGGTGGAAGCAATATATCCGCCCAACACAAAGTTCCATAAATGACTCAGAGTGCCGCTGGCTAATAACTCACTTCCGGGAAATAGGAATGGCGCTGCCAAGCCAAATAGGGGCAAAAATAACAACAGGGCAAGCAGCACCACAATACGATTCATTCAATCCACAATCCGTTTAGACTCTAGCTATGTATTAAACCACTAGCATTAATGAGAAAATTATAGGGATGAACTCGACTCACACACTGCTTTCTATCAAACAGCTGGAAATTGACTATCCCAGCCTGGATGGTCAAGGACGCGTAACAGCTGTCAAAGGCCTCAATCTGGATCTTGCCCAGGGTGAAATTGGATGCCTATTGGGCTCCTCAGGCTGCGGGAAGTCTACTGTGCTCCGAGCTATCTGTGGATTTGAGCCAGTAAAAGCCGGTGAGATTCTCTTGCGGGATCAGCTTGTGAGCTCTGCTTCGACCCATACTCCGCCAAACCAAAGAAAAGTAGGGATGGTCTTTCAAGACTTCGCCCTCTTCCCTCATCTGAATGTTTTAGAAAATATTGCCTTTGGCCTTCAGCACCTCCCCAGCCAGCAAAGATCGAGTGTTGCCAAGGAATGGCTTGGAAGAGTCTCACTCTCAGACAAGGCTGATGCCTATCCTCATGAACTGAGCGGCGGACAACAACAACGAGTGGCACTGGCAAGGGCGATGGCGCCGGAGCCTGTCTTGATTTTGCTTGATGAACCCTTCTCCAGTCTCGATATTGAACTGAGGGAGCGTCTTGCGGGT
>NZ_NCJB01000425.1:0-1731 GCF_002282275.1 Polynucleobacter sp. 39-46-10
TCCTCTCTATTGAAGATCTTGGCTGGCATAGAAAAAATGGATGATGGTTTGCTGCAATATCAGCAAGGCCTCCGCATTGCCTATGTTCCTCAAGAACCAATATTTGAGGCTGAAGAAACTGTCTTTGATGCCGTATCCAAGGGTGTAGCTCAGGCCAAGGCGCTGCGCGAAGAGTATGAAGCCCTGAGCGTAGGAGAGTGGGACGATGCCGCTCACCATCGCCTTGATGAAGTGCAATCCCAATTAGAGGCCTTAAGCGGCTGGAACTGGGAGCAGCGCGTTCATGAAACATTGGATCGCCTGCATTTAGAGGCTGATGTCAAGATTAATACCTTATCGGGTGGAACGAAGAAGCGTGTTGCCTTAGCTCGCGCTCTTGTGGAGATGCCGGATGTATTGCTATTGGATGAGCCTACCAACCATCTTGATTTAGATTCGATTTCTTGGTTGGAGGATTTACTTAAAGAATACAAAGGCTCCGTAATTCTGATTACCCATGATCGCGCCTTCTTGGATAACGTTTGCACGCAAATTGTAGAGCTTGATCGTGGAATTTTGCGCACCTACCCAGGAAATTTCTCGGCGTACGAAGTATTGAAAGATCAGGAGATGAATTCCGAATCTTTGGCTAATGCACGCGCGGATAAATTACTCGCCCAAGAAGAAGTCTGGATTCGTAAAGGTGTAGAGGCGAGACGTACTCGTAGTGTTGCGCGAATTGCGCGCTTAGAAGCACTGCGAACTACTCGCTCACAAAGACGTGATGCGGTTGGGCAAGTCAAGCTTGCAGTTTCCGCAGGAGATAGAAGCGGTAAGATTGTTGCTGATCTGCAGAATGTTTCTAAGTCTTACGATCGCCCGATTGTGAAAGATTTCACAGCAACCATTTTGCGTGGCGATAAAGTTGGTCTGCTTGGTCCTAATGGTGCAGGCAAAACTACGCTTCTCAAATTAATACTGGGGACGATCGCACCAGATTCTGGAACGGCAACCATGGGCACTCGCATTGAGGTAGCCTACTTTGACCAGATGCGCGAAGGCTTAGATCTCAATGCTTCACTTGAGGACTACATCAGCCCAGGTAGTGAGTGGATTGAAATCAATGGCAATAAGAAGCACGTTAAGAGCTATCTAAGCGATTTCTTATTTGCACCAGAGCGTACTAATTCACCAGTCAGCACTTTGTCTGGTGGAGAGCGTAACCGTTTATTGTTGGCACGCTTATTTGCCCGCCCTGCAAACGTCTTGGTTTTGGATGAGCCAACCAATGACTTGGATATCGACACTCTGGATTTACTCGAGCAATTACTCCAAGACTACAAAGGTACGGTGTTCTTGGTCAGCCATGACCGCTACTTCTTGGATAACGTCGTGACCAGCATCATTGCTAACGAGGGTGATGGATTCTGGCGTGAGTATGAAGGTGGTTACGAAGACTGGAAGATCCAGAAAGCGCGCTCAGATAAGATCCGTGCGGCCAATGGCGGCGCTAAAGCTGTTGAAAGATCAGAGGTAAAGCCAGAGGTAAAAGTTGAATCAAAACCCGCCGCTGTAAAGGGTGGCGTGAGCAAGCTCAATGGGAAAGAACGGTTGGAGCTAGAGGCATTACCTTTACAGATTGAGACGCTTGAGACGGAGCAAGCAGATATTGGTATTGCGATGAGCAACCCCGATCTTTATAAAAACGAACCTGAATTGGCCGCGAGTATGCAAGCGCGTTTATCTGAAATT
>NZ_NCJB01000059.1:0-11919 GCF_002282275.1 Polynucleobacter sp. 39-46-10
AAAGTTGCATAGCATTACCATCAGGTATTGGATTTTAACGATGACGACTAAGCGACCGCCAACTGCACTCGAAAAGATGGGTTTAAACAGCCCTATGGCGCTTGCTTTGCACCTGCCATCCCGTTACGAGGATGAGACTGAGCTCTTTACCATCGAGGAGGCTTTGGGCTTAGGAAGATTCCACTCCATTCAGACTCAGGGTGTTGTCATTCGAAATCAGGTGACGTTCCGCCCAAGAAGGCAGCTTTTGGTCACGATTGAAGATGACACTGCTTCGCTACAGCTCAGGTTCCTCAATTTCTATCCCAGTCAGCAAAAGCAAATGGCAGTCGGCGCTCATGTGCGAGTGCGAGGCGAGGTTCGTGAGGGCTATCAAGGCCCTGAAATGGTTCACCCCATAGTTCGGGCTGTAACGCCAGATGCACCATTGCCGGCGAGTTTGACCCCGGTCTATCCCGCGAGCGCAGGTATCTCGCAAACCATTATTCGTAAGGCGGTTTTACAAGCCTTACGTGATTCAAGTCTGAAAGAAAGTTTGGCGGAGTTTCTGCCGCCAAAACTGATGGCAGAAATATTGCCAACTAATGATTGGCCACGGCTGCAAGATGCTATTACTTATTTGCACCAGCCGCCTGCTGACGCTAATACCCAATCACTTCTAGAGCGAACACATCCTGCATGGCGCCGTGTGCAGTTTGAAGAATTGCTCGCGCAGCAGATTTCTTTAAAGCGAGCCCATGCCATTAGAAGAGAAAGGCGTGCCCCTAGTTTTGCGAAGGATCAGCAAGTAAGTAAAGCAAAAAAAATCAATACCAACATTGAAGAGGGCTTGCTCAAAGTATTGCCCTTTCAGTTGACTGGTGCTCAAGCGCGTGTCTGGTCTGAGATTGGCCTCGATCTATCGAATAACTTTCCAATGAACCGTTTATTGCAGGGTGATGTGGGTAGCGGAAAAACAGTGATTGCCGCATTAGCTGCTGCGCGCGCAATGGATCATGGCTATCAAGCTGCCATCATGGCGCCTACAGAAATCTTGGCAGAGCAGCACTATCTCAAAATGCAGGAGTGGTTTGAGCCTTTAGGGGTCAAGATTGCATGGCTCTCGGGTAGCTTGAAGGCCAAGGAAAAAAGACTTGCCCAAGAAATGATTGAGAGCGGTGATGCGCAGCTCATCATCGGTACGCATGCGCTTATTCAAGATAAGGTGAGCTTTGCCAAGCTGGGTTTGGCAGTAATCGATGAACAACATCGATTTGGTGTGAGGCAGCGTTTGGAGATTCAGCAGCGGGTTGGCTCGGAACTGTTTTATTGCCACCAGCTTATGATGTCAGCGACCCCTATCCCTCGTACATTAGCGATGACCTATTACGCTGATCTTGATGTTTCTGTGATTGATGAATTGCCTCCCGGTAGAAAGCCGATTGCTACTAAGGTGGTGAAGGCGGCGCGTAGAGATGAGGTGATCAGTGGGCTGCACGATTGGCTGGCTAAGGGATTGCAGGCCTATTGGGTTTGCCCTTTAATTGAAGAGTCCGAAGTATTGCAATTGCAAACCGCGGTTGAAAGCTTTGAGCAGCTCACACAAGCGTTGCCGAATTTCAAAGTAGGTTTGGTTCATGGCCGCTTGAAGAGTGAGGAGAAGGCTGCGGTGATGGCGGCTTTTAAGGCAAATGAAATCCAACTCTTGGTTGCAACCACGGTGATTGAAGTGGGTGTGGATGTCCCCAATGCAGCTCTGATGGTGATTGAGCATGCTGAACGTTTTGGTTATGCGCAAATTCATCAGTTACGTGGGCGCGTTGGGCGCGGTTCAGCAGATTCCGTTTGTATCTTGATGTATGCAGAGCCCTTATCTTTAGCGGCCAAAGAGCGCTTACAAACCTTACGAGAAACTTCAGATGGCTTTGTAATTGCGGAGCGAGATTTGTCGCTACGGGGCCCTGGTGAGTTATTGGGGGCCAAGCAATCAGGCGATGCGATGCTGAGGTTTGTGGATCTGCAGCGCGATGCGTGGCTGATTGAGTTGGCACAGACGGCAGCAGAGCGTTTGCTAGTTGAGCATGGCGATTTAGTGCAGCGACATCTCGAACGTTGGTTGGGCTCTCGTACAGAATTTTTAAAAGCTTGATAATGACGCCATGAGTATGACTGTCAATAAAGAAAGGCTATTTATCTGATGCGTGATCGTATTGTTGCTTACGCCTACTTGATTCGTCTAGATAAGCCGATCGGAACGCTGCTTCTATTGTGGCCAACTTTGTGGGCGCTATGGTTGGCCAGCGGCGGGTTTCCTGAGTTGCATTTACTCATTATTTTTACCTTAGGTACATTTTTAATGCGCAGTGCAGGCTGCGCTGTCAACGACTATGCAGATCAAGATTTTGATCGCCATGTTTTGAGAACTCAGGATCGGCCGATTACCAGCGGCAAGATTTCTGGAAAAGAGGCATTACTCATAGCAGCCATGTTGGCGTTAATAGCTTTCCTGCTGATCCAGCCCCTCAATGCCTTGACCAAAGAACTCTCTTTCTTCGCTTTGGCGATTGCCATTCTCTATCCATTTACCAAACGCTTTTTTGCTATTCCGCAAGCAGTCTTGGGCATTGCTTTTGGCTTTGGTATTCCGATGGCCTATGCAGCAGTCCTCGGTTTTATTCCGTTGGAGGCGTGGATTTTATTCATCGGTAATATCTTTTGGGCGATTGCTTATGACACGGCTTACGCCATGGTCGATCGTGATGATGATCTGCGATTAGGTTTAAGTACTTCAGCCATTACCTTCGGTCGTTTTGATGTTCTCGCAATTGCTCTGAGTTATGGCGTGCTATTTCTGAGTCAGATTTGGGTTGCTCAATTAGCAAACCTCAGCAATTACTTTTGGGTGGGATGGTTTTTGGCATTAGCTTGCGCTATGTATCACCTGAAACTGGTATCTACTCGCAAGCGCGAGGATTGCTTCAAGGCATTTCGTCATAACAACTGGTTGGGGGGATTCCTATTCCTTGGAATCCTCTTGGGTTTAGCTCGCCTTTAGCTTTTGCCCAGTTCATCACCCATAGCTTTGCCACGTTGGCTAGCGGCATCGATTGCCTTCTCAAGTGCACCATGCCAATCGAGTTGCTTGAGCATATCCAGCGCAGCAGCGGTTGTACCGCCCTTTGAGGTGACCCGTTCGCGCAGTACACCTGCATGCTCATCGGAGTTATGGGCAAGCTGTGTGGCGCCTTCTAAGGTGGCGTAAGCTAGTCTGCGAGCAGTGGATGCATCAAGCCCAAGCTTCTCGCCGCTCGATTGCATTGCCTCTAAGAAAGCAAAGACATAGGCAGGACCACTTCCAGAAACAGCGGTAACAGCATCCATAAGCTTTTCTTCATTAACCCATACCGCTTGACCTACTGCTTTACAAATAGTTTCAGCCAAGGCGCGATCGGATGTATTGACTGCGGCATCGGCGAATAGGCCGGTAATACCTTTACCAATCAGGGCGGGGGTATTAGGCATCGCACGCACGCAACGCTCATGATCAAGCCAGCGACTCATATCTTTAAGGCGAATGCCCGCGGCAATGCTGAGAATAAGTGGGCCTGGTGCTGTTGCATGCTTGAGTTTTGCACTTAAAGACTTCGCTACTACATTGAAATCCTGAGGTTTAATCGCCATGACTACAACGTTGTTCTTAGAGAAGTCAAAAGCAATTTGATCCAAAGCGCCGATGATCTGTACACCAAAATCTTGATGTAATTGCAGGCCGGTGCTGGCATTGGCTTCGACTACAGAGAGTTGGTTAGCCTCAAAACCATTGGCTAGCAATCCGCTGATTAATGCGCGACCCATATTGCCGCCACCAATAAAAGTGATGTGGGCATTTTGATTGATTTGTTGTGTGCTCATGCTTTTATCTTATCGCGCTTCCCAAAAATGGCGCTTCCTATACGTACCATGGTGCCGCCTTCAGCGATTGCAGCCTCCATATCATCTGACATTCCCATCGATAGGGTGTCAAAAAAATCATACCCAAGATCATTGCTATGCTTTGCTTTAATTCCAACAAAACACTCACGAACAGCAGCGAAAGCTTGGCGTTGTTGACTGATATCTTTGCTGGGCGCGGGGATAGCCATGAGTCCGCGAAGCACAAGATTGGGTAGTTTCGCGATTGCATCGCAAAGCGCCTCGACTTCCTCAAGGGCTATACCACTTTTGGATTCTTCTTCGCTGACATTAATCTGTACGCAAACTTGCAGATCGCCTACTTCCGAGAATTCTCCGCGTTGAGTTGAAAGGCGCTCTGCGATTTTGAGGCGGTCAATGCTGTGTACCCAGTCAAAATGTTCTGCGACATCGCGCGTTTTATTACTCTGAAGCGGGCCAATAAAATGCCACTCTAGCCAAGGGCGTAATTTGACGAGTTCCTGAATTTTCTCGACACCTTCTTGAACGTAGTTTTCACCAAAGGCAGTTTGACCAGCATGCATCGCTTCTTCAACCGCTATTGCTGGAAATGTTTTGCTCACCGCAAGTAGTTGAATGTCCTCTGACTCACGTTTGGCCGCTAATGCTGCCAACTCTAGTCTTTGCTTTACCAACATGAGGTTGGCAGTAACTTGACTCATTGTTTGGTTTGGCCTTGTTTGTTGATGAGTTGATCAACGATCTCGATCCAATGCAGAACTGGAGTGTCATCTTGCTGAAGATGGGTGATGCAACCAATATTTCCAGAAACAATGACTTTTGCACCAGACTCTTCGCAGGCGGCATTGAGA
Source organism: Polynucleobacter sp. 39-46-10 (assembly GCF_002282275.1). Classification (NCBI taxonomy): domain Bacteria; kingdom Pseudomonadati; phylum Pseudomonadota; class Betaproteobacteria; order Burkholderiales; family Burkholderiaceae; genus Polynucleobacter; species Polynucleobacter sp. 39-46-10. The sequence goes on from NZ_NCJB01000059.1 coordinate 4,764, forward strand.
TGAGTTAGCTTGTTATTGCGTAACTGCTCTGAGAGTTCTGGCTGGGTTACCGAATAGGTGCCCGCAGAACCACAGCAAAGATGACTATCAGCACACAGGCGCACCCCAATGCCAATGCTGGATAGGAGGCCCTCTACCTTTCCGCGAATTTGTTGACCATGCTGAAGGGTGCAGGGCGGGTGATACACCACGCCAGGCTTGGGATCAACACCCACTAGTGCAATGAGCTCTTCCTGAAGTGCAGGCAGTATTTCTGAAATATCTTTAGTGAGACCAGAGATTGTCTTTGCCTTGTCGGCGTATTGCGGATCGTTTGCAAATAGATGCCCATAGTCTTTGACCATCACGCCACAACCAGAGGCCGTCATCACAATAGCTTCAACACCTTGCTCGACTTGTGGCCACCAAGCATCGATATTTTGCCTCGCGTTGTCTAGTCCACCAGTTTGATCGTTGAGGTGGTAGCGTAATGCGCCACAGCAAGTGGCATTAGGTGCGCTAATTAACTGAATCTTGAGTGCATCTAAAACACGTGCCGTTGCTGAGTTGATATTTGGCAACATACCAGGTTGAACACAGCCCTCGAGCAATAGCATCTTGCGAGAGTGGCTAGCCTGAGGCCTTGCATAGGGATTGGTATTGCCGGCCAAAGCTTTATTTTTAGCTTCAGGAATCTTGCGCTGGATGCCAGTCGGCATAAGCGGGCGAACCAAGCGACCAATCGCCATTGCGGAATTAAATAACTTAGGACTAGTTAAACCCTCTTTCAGAGCCCAGCGAGTGAGACGCTGACCAAGGGGGCGCTCAGGAGTATTTTCTTCTGCCCACTTGCGACCAATATCCACCAGGTTGCCGTATTGCACCCCGCTAGGACAAGTGCTTTCGCAATTACGGCAAGTCAGGCAGCGGTCTAAATGCATACGTGTTTTTTCAGTCGGCGCTTGCCCTTCAGCCATTTGCTTGATGAGATAGATGCGCCCACGTGGGCCATCGAGCTCATCACCCAAAATTTGATAAGTAGGGCAAGTAGCGGTGCAGAAGCCACAGTGCACGCATTTACCAAGAATTCTGGCGGCCTCTATACCCTCAGGGGTATTGGCGAATTGGGGGGCGAGTTGAGTTTGCATATAAAGAATTAAGGAAGGCGTGAAGTAGCAAATACGCCTGCTGGATCAAAGGCGGCTCTTAGGCGTGCTTGTACTGCCTCTAAAGCAGTTGAGTGCGCTTGTTCACTCAGAAGGGTAAAGCGTTGATTGCTTGGGTCAACATGACTTCCCTGTTTAAACCGAGTTGCGTGTCCGCCATGGGTATGGGCTAAAGCTTTGAAGGATGCAAAAGTTGCATCATCGCTAGGTGCTTTAATCCAGCGCTGCTGACCATGCCATTCAAAAACAATGTCACCACTTGCGTTTTCAAGCGTCAGTGGTCCGCAGGCAGCTGGCAGAGCTAAACGATAGAGCGTGTCATTGCTATGCAGGCTTGTAAAAACGGCCAAGCGCTGTTCACGTAAATCATCCCAGAATGCTTGTGCAGTTGTCGAATCTACTTCGGTAGCATCAATAGCGGCATTCATGAGGGGAATGGCAGCTTTAACTGCTGTAAGCGCGCCGGCCAAACGAATGGTCAGCTCGCCATCTTGTCTTGGCTCACCAATCCAGCAACTTGCTGATAGTGGTAGTGGTTGCCCAGCCCATTCATTTAAAACCCGTAAGGCATTTTCCTGAGAGATCTGACAGCGTAGCGTTGCAGTCGCTGCTGGCTTGGGCAATACTTTTACAGAAGCTTCGAGCAAAAGCGATAAAGTTCCCATGGAGCCGGGGAGTAAACGTGAAACATCATATCCAGCAACGTTCTTCATGACCTTGCCCCCAAACGCTAGGTCTTGAGCTTTACCATCGAGGATGCGAGCGCCTAGAACAAAGTCACGTAAGTTACCAACGCTGATGCGACCTGGGCCTGCTAGGCCTGCAGCAATAGCTCCACCGAAGGTGGCAGCGTCACCGAAGTGAGGGGGTTCAAATGCGAGCACTTGATTCTTTTCCGCTAGAGCGGCTTCAATTTCCTTTAATGGCGTACCTGTACAAGCTGTAATCACCAATTCTTCAGGTTGGTACTCCAAGATGCCGGAGTAAGGGCGGGTATCTAACTTGGCGTAGGAATTAGCATTGCCATACCAAGATTTAGTGCCACCACCTTCAATGGATAAAGGGGTTTTGTTTTTGGCTGCAGCCAGGACCTGTTCTCGAAATAAATCAATCTGCATATTGTTGGCTGTAGACATTAAAAACGCTCCAACTCTGGATGCGGTAAGTTGCCGCCACTAATTCGCATACGACCGTACTCAGCACAGCGATTCAAAGTGGGAATAGCCTTATCAGGATTTAACAATCGCTCTGGATCAAATGCTGATTTAACACCCCAGAAAGATTCACGTTCACCTTCGCCAAACTGAACGCACATAGAATTAATCTTTTCAATACCAACGCCATGCTCACCAGTAATCGTGCCATCAAGCTCAACGCAGGCCTCTAAAATTTCAGTGCCGAATTCTTCAGCGCGATGCCACTCTTCTTGATCAGCTCCGTTAAACAAAATGAGTGGATGCATATTGCCATCACCAGCATGAAATACGTTTAAGCAAGCAAGACCATACTTCTTTTCCATGCCCTGAATACGTCTCAGTAGGGTGCCAATATTTCTACGTGGGATAGTGCCATCCATGCAGTAGTAGTCAGGCGCTAAGCGTCCAGCTGCGGGGAATGCATTTTTGCGACCACTCCAAAACTTCAGGCGCTCTGCTTCGTTTTGAGAAATCTGAATACCGCTAGCGCCTGCTTGTTCGAGCACTTTAGTCATGCGATCAATTTCTTCTGCAACCTCTTCAGGCGTGCCATCGGACTCGCAAAGAAGAATGGTCTCGGCTTCAAGGTCATAACCTGCATGAACAAATTCTTCTACTGCACGAGTGGTGGCTTTATCCATCATCTCTAAGCCAGCAGGAATAATGCCGGCAGCGATGATGGCGGCAACCGCATCGGCGCCTTTTTCAATATCGTCAAAACTAGCCATGATGACACGTGCTAATTTCGGCTTAGCAATCAACTTCACTGTGACTTCAGTTACCACGGCAAGCATGCCTTCGCTACCCATCACGATTGCCAATAAATCGAGGCCTGGAGAGTCTGGCGCAAGACTGCCAAATTCCACGATTTCACCGTTCATCAAAATGCCGCGAACTTTGAGGACGTTGTGAAGTGTTAGGCCATATTTGAGGCAGTGCACACCGCCAGAATTTTCATTCACATTGCCACCAATAGAGCAGGCAATCTGTGAAGATGGATCTGGTGCGTAATACAGGCCAAGATGGGCAACTGCTTCCGAGATGGCTAAATTACGTACGCCGGGCTGCACAACTGCCGTTCTGGTGAAAGGATCAATGCTGATGATCTTTTTGAGTTTTGCAAGGGAGAGAACTAAGCCTTGAGAAATGGGCATGGCACCACCGGATAAGCCGGTACCGGATCCGCGCGGAACGATCGGCACCTGTATTTCAAAGCAAATCTTCAGTATCTGGGCAACTTGCTCCTCCGTCTCCGGCAGAGCAACTGCCAGTGGCATGCGTCGATAGGCCGCTAGACCATCACATTCATAGGGAATTGTGTCCTCAGGCTCCCATAGCAAGGCATATTCTGGGAGGATAGGGCGCAAGGCCGATACCAGTTTGGATTGAAGGGCGGTAATAGCCGCGAGTTCGGGGGGTGGGGTCACCATATTCATAGGAATCATTTTAGCCATTTACCTATAATTAGTTTTATGGGAAATCGACTTTCAAAAATAGCCACCAGAACTGGTGATGCAGGCATGACCGGTCTTGGCGATGGTAGCCGAGTAGAAAAGGATCATTTGCGCATCTGCGCCATGGGCGATGTAGATGAATTGAACTCCGAAATCGGTGTTTTGATGACTGAATCGATCCCAGAGAGTCTTATCGAAGAGTTAAGAGTCTTATTTTTGCAGGTGCAGCATGACTTATTTGATTTGGGTGGCGAGCTTTGCATCCCCAATTACACCTTACTCAAACCAGAGCAAGTAGCCCAGTTGGATATTTGGTTAGAAAAATACAACTCAACTTTGCCCCCTCTAACTGAATTTATTCTTCCGGGCGGCACTCGTGCGGCAGCTCAGGCGCACGTCTGTCGAACAGTCTGTAGACGTGCTGAGAGGTTGATTGTGCGTTTGGGTTGGGAGGAGCCGCTATACGATTCTCCGCGTCAGTATGTGAATCGCTTATCGGACCTCTTGTTTGTATTAGCACGTGTACTTAATCGTGCAGCAGGTGGCCAAGACGTTTTATGGAAGCACGAAAAAAAAGAGACTAAATAAATTAGCCTCTTTTGAAGTGATTAAAGCAGCCTCACTTTGCTTTTCTGCGATTCTTCACAGCTAAAGCCAAGCGTTGCAATACATTGACCGAGTCTTCCCAGTTAATGCAGGCATCAGTAATACTCTTGCCATACTCCAATTTGCTTGGATCATCTTTTCCGGGTGAGAATTTTTGTGCGCCATCATTTAAATGGCTTTCAATCATCACGCCAAAAATTTGATTTGAGCCAGATTCAATTTGCTCGGCAATATTTTCTGCCACCACAATTTGACGCTCATGTTTTTTGCTAGAGTTCGCATGAGATAAGTCAACCATCAAACTGGCTGGAAGCTTGGCCGCTTCTAGCTCAGAGCAGGCTGCTTGAACATACTGCGCTTCATAGTTAGGCTCTTTACCGCCACGCAAAATAACGTGACAGTCTTTATTACCTTTAGTTTCCACAATAGAAACTTGACCATTTTTGTGCACTGACAAGAAGTGGTGTGGACGGCTAGCTGCTTGAATCGCATCAGTAGCGATCTTGATGTTGCCGTCAGTACCGTTCTTAAATCCGATTGGAGCAGAAAGACCTGAGGCGAGTTCGCGATGAACTTGGCTCTCAGTTGTGCGTGCTCCAATAGCGCCCCAAGAAATCAGGTCAGCAATGTATTGTGGGGAAATAACGTCCAAGAATTCACTGCCAGCAGGCATGCCAAGACGATTAATTTCCATCAATACTTGACGGGCAATTCGCAAACCTTCTTCAATCCGATAGCTCTCATCTAGGTATGGGTCGTTAATTAAACCCTTCCAACCTACTGTCGTGCGTGGTTTTTCAAAATAGACGCGCATCACAATTTCGAGTTCACCAGCAAAACGATCGCGCTCTGCGAGCAGTCGTTGGCAGTACTCAAGAGCTGCGCGGGGATCATGAATCGAACATGGTCCGATGATGACGAGCAGTCGATCGTCTTTTCCATGAATGATGTCGCGGATCTTTTTACGTGTTTTGCTAATGAGTGCTTCAGTAGGTGTTCCCGAGATTGGGAAAAAGCGAATCAAATGCTCTGGCGGCGGCAGAACAGTAATATTGTGAATGCGTTGATCATCCGTGTCTGACGTTTTATCAACGGCAGCGTACCAGTTTGCGGGATTAGTGTTTTGTTGGCTCATACGGCTATTTTAAGCCGTATTAAGCAGTTCCCCCGACAGTCAGGCTGTCGATACGTAAAGTTGGCTGCCCAACCCCCACAGGGACGCTCTGACCTTCCTTGCCACAAACCCCAATGCCGCCGTCTAATTTCAGGTCATTTCCGATCATGGAGACCTGTTTTAGGGATTCAGGACCACTGCCGATGATGGTGGCACCTTTGACGGGATATTGAATTTTGCCGTTTTCAACCCAATAGGCTTCTGAGGCTGAAAACACAAATTTGCCGCTGGTAATGTCTACTTGGCCACCCCCAAAGTTCACTGCATAGAGGCCACGTTTGATGCTGGCCACGATTTCTTGAGGATCATCTTTGCCAGCCAGCATATAGGTATTCGTCATACGGGGCATCGGTAGGGAGGCAAAACTCTCACGTCGTCCGTTGCCGGTGAGGGGCATATTCATCAGACGAGCATTGAGGCTATCTTGAATATAGCCCTTCAAAATACCATCTTCAATGAGTGTCGTGCATTGAGTGGGCGTGCCTTCATCATCGATATTGAGCGAGCCGCGACGTCCTGATAGCGTTCCATCATCTACTACGGTGACACCCTTAGCGGCAACACGCTGCCCAATGCAGCCAGCAAAAGCAGATGAGCCCTTGCGATTGAAGTCACCCTCTAGGCCGTGACCTACCGCTTCGTGTAATAACACTCCAGGCCATCCTGGCCCCATTACCACCGTCATTGGACCGGCTGGAGCAGGGCGGGAATCCAAATTAATTAGAGCGCCATCAACAGCTTCATCAACATACTGATTAATGAGTTCTGTATTGAAGTAATGGTAATCATGGCGAGCGCCGCCGCCTGACGATCCGGATTCGCGACGACCATTTTGTTCGGCAATCACATGAACCGATACCCGCACCAGCGGACGCACATCCGCAGCTAACAAACCATCAGCACGAACCACAAGTACTACATCAAACTCACCAGCTAGACTCGCCATGACCTGAATGATGCGCGGGTCACGCGCCTTTGCGCGGCGCTCAATGCCTTCGAGCAAGGCAATCTTTTCTTGAGGCGCCAGTGAGTCAAGGGGATTTAAATCTGAATAGAGCCCGTTCGAGACGGGTGTAAATAGTTTGCTTACAATGGCACGTGTACCGCCTTGAGGTCCAATTACTCGAGTGGATTTAGCCGCCTTGCTGAGGGCTTCTAAATTAATTTCATCAGAGTAAGCAAAGGCAGTTTTATCGCCATAGATTGCGCGCACTCCAACGCCTTGGTCAATGCTGAAGCTGCCGGATTTCACAATGCCTTCCTCAAGACTCCAGCTCTCGCTACGAGTATGCTGGAAATAAAGGTCGGCATCGTCGAGCTGATGCGTAAACATATTGCCAAAGGTATGATGCAAATCTTGCTCAGAGAGGCCAGTTGGCTCGAGTAGGATAGATTTAGCTAGCTTGAGAAGGTCAGCCTGTTTTTTGGGCTTAGTCCAATCGCTTGGAAATAATACTTCTGGTGCTCTCATCTTAATTTTGCTGAACTTTCTGTATTAAAGCTTGCGGTGTTTTAGTGCCGGTAGCTTAGAGCGTACCTCTTTTAATTTATCTTTGCTGAGTTTGCCCTGAATAAAACCTT
>NZ_NCJB01000426.1:0-1715 GCF_002282275.1 Polynucleobacter sp. 39-46-10
TCCTCCGTTTATTACCGGCGTTTTTATATTTCGAGCTTTCACTTAGGTGAGCAAGCTATTGAAGCAAAGTTTTCTACGCCAATGAAGATTAGCGATGGGGATAGCGTGATAGTTTCGGGATATCAGAAAAATACGGTATTTCAAGTGCTTGCGTATCGCAACCAAACTCAAGAAGTTGCAGGTGCAGAGAACTGGGTCGTTTTGGTACTGGGCGCACTATTCTTTTTGGCGGTAGCAATAGGGCTACTGAATTCAGAATTAGTGAGCGAAGGCTCCCTAATACCAAAGCTATTCTTATCGGGATTTGTACTTATTGCCACTTACATGGCGTATCGGGCGCTCCTCATTCGAGAGGCTATTGGGCTGCTACAGCCCTAGATCAGAAACTGCACTAGTTACCTGACTGGAGGCTGATCCGCCTCCAGCAAGAGAGCTGACGCAAAAGAACTTACAACTGATTAACGCTGGTCTTTGCTATCTTTATATGAAAGATAGAAGTCATATACCGCCAGACCAATACCAAAGGTGAGCAAGAGCAATAAATCAAATTGCTTAAGCTTGAGGATGTAGGCTAAAAAGAAAAATAGCAATAAACCTAATGCTAGTAAAGGGGGGAATAATTTTTTCATGGTCAATAGTTCCAGTTATTGATTGAAGTGATTTAAAAACCAACGCGCAGTCCTTAAGAGACGAGCATCGTCGAATTGTTTACCAGTCAACTGAACCCCCAATGGGAGTCCATTGCCTGATTGCAAAATTGGTAGGCTAATCGTTGGCATACCAGTTACCGCCCAAAGAGAATTTGCCAAACTACTAGGTCTCGCTGCTTCAGACTTCAATGGTGCAAAGCCTAAGCTTGAAGGCGTCAAAATACAGTCAAAGCGATCAAAGAACTCATCAAAACTACTTGATACCATTTCAATAGCATTGAGCGCTCGGAGGTATTCTTGAGCAGTGATCTTCGAGCCTGCCTTAATCATGTCAGCAATTCTCTTAGGAGGCTTTTTAGAGATTTGACGCTCTTGTGTTTCCAAAGCTTGGGTGAACTCCGCCTGCGCAATAAGCTCATGCCACTCTTTTGACTGAATCGTAGACTCAGGCAAATCAATTATGGTGATTTGATCAGCAAGCTCTTCAAGCAAAGCCTCAATGGCTTCTTTTGCCTCAGCTTCCATATCAAGCCAATCTGGCGTTTTCAAGAAAACAAAGTTTGGCTTAAATGGAATTGCTTCTTTGCAAACTGCCAAAAGCGGTCTTGGGAGAACGCCTTTAGTATCCGGATCCTGCTCATCGGAGCCCAAGACAATCTCAGCTAGTAAAGCGGCATCTTCTACAGTCTTACTAAAGATACCAACTTGCTCGAGTGTTTTTGAAGCACGAAAGAGACCCGATTGCGATATTAGGCTACTGCTAGGCTTAAAGCCCACTACACCACAATAAGAAGCAGATTCAGCTATAGATCCTAGAGATTGCGTACCCACTGCAACGGGCACGATACCGCTGGCGACTAAAGCAGCGGCAGCCCCAGCAGCCAAACCAACTTGTCGCTCAAGGTCCAATGGATTGCAAACTTCTGGCGCCTGACCCAAATTGAATTCGGCAACCTTGGCTTTGCAAAAAGTAATAGCACCATCATCTCTTAAGCGTTTAACAATAGAGGCATCCCAGCGCGGATGACGCCCTTCCAGCAAAGGAGATCCGATAGTGGAAAACAT
>NZ_NCJB01000427.1:0-1714 GCF_002282275.1 Polynucleobacter sp. 39-46-10
GCCACATCAACTCGCTGGATATGGGATTGTCAGCATTTTTAGTTGCTGCCCTCTGCAGTCTTTTATTGGCACAAACTTCTCATAACTCGAGTGGCACCAGGAGATGGATGTGGGCTTGCTGGGCCTTCATGGCTCTAGCAACCCTATCGAAAGGCGTGATTGGACTAGCTATACCAGGAATGGTTTTTATTGTTTATTCCATTACTGCATGGGACTGGAAAATCTGGAAGCGTCTTCACATTATTAGCGGCACCATTTTATTTTTAACAATTACTGCGCCCTGGTTTGTTCTGGTAGCGCAACGCAATCCAGAGTTTCTGGAGTTCTTCTTTATTCATGAGCACCTGCAACGTTTTACGCAAACAGCCCATAGCAGAACCGGCCCAATTTATTACTTCATCCCACTGCTACTACTAGGCTTTTTGCCATGGATTGCACAAACCCCTGGTGCTATTACTCAAGCTTGGCGAGAGCGTAATCGCGAGTTCTCCAGCGGCTGGTTACTGACCTGTTGGTTTGCCGTGATCATGGGCTTCTTTAGCGTCTCTCAATCGAAGTTACCTGGCTATATCATCCCAGTCTTTCCGGCACTCGCAATACTTGTTGGGCATTGCTTAGATCGCAAATTAGACTCTAGCAATTCACTGGGATTGCCTTGGAAGTTACAAACCCTCTTCTTTGCAATTTTGGGTGGAGTTGGATTTTTCTTTTTGGATCAGGCTGGAAAACAAGCCCGGCCTGATGAGATTGAATCCTATGCGCAATATGTCTATTGGATCATCGCAGCACTGATTGCATTGATTTCATTTAGCCTCTTAGCATTTATTCAAAGCAAGCGCTATGGATTAAAGAGCATCACGATTTTTGCTAGTGGGTTTTTTCTCTGCGCAATCATCGCCGGTACGGGACATGAAACTCTCGGTCGCGCAGTCTCTGGCATTGACCTGGTGGAAAAGGTGAAGGCCGGCATTCCAGAGAAAGTGAACTTTTATTCCATAAGAATCCTAGACCATACGGTGCCCTTCTATTTAGGCAGAACCATGATCATGGTGGAGTCTCCGGATGAGTTGGAGTTTGGTGTGAAACAAGAACCACAATTGTGGCTTCCCACCTTTGATGCCTTTATCGAGCGCTGGAAGGAAGATCAAACCGCGTATGCCTTAATGGTCCCCGAGCAATACATTGAGTTACAAAAATTAAATATCCCAATGCAAGAAGTGGGGAGAGATTCTCGGCGCGTCATTGTTAAACACCCAGAATTACTAAGTAACTCTGCACAATAAATTCTTAAGGCCACCATGTCAGCCAATTCAAATTCTCTGCCATTTATTCCGTTTACGCGCCCGCACTTCAATCAAGAAACAATTGATGCGGTTGCAGAGGTATTGCGCTCTGGTTGGGTAACCTCAGGACCGAAGTTGGCAGAATTTGAAGCCACCTTGAGCGAATTCTTTGGCGGACGCCCAGTGCGGTGTTTTGCCAATGGCACTGCCACCATGAAAATCGCTCTGCAGGTTGCTGGTATTGGTCCAGGCGATGAAGTAATTACTACCCCGATTTCTTGGGTAGCTACCTCCAATGTCATTCTGAGCGTTGGCGCAACACCCATATTTGTCGATATCGATCCAACGAGCCGCAACATCGACTTAAATAAAGTCGCTACAGCCATTACACCGAACACGCGTGCCATCATGCCCGTCTATTTAGCTGGGTT